>NZ_JBTVVN010000069.1:0-12430 GCF_054819755.1 Clostridium sp. DL1XJH146 | reverse complement strand
AAATTTTAGTATGTTACGAAAGAAAAATATAATAAAAAAGGGGTATCTCAGAATTTATTCTGAGACAGCCCCTTTAAATATTCAAGGTTGTTTGAAATCTTTTTTCTATATAATTCCTCATATCGTTTATAAAGTTGATGTGATCATCAATGGTAGATATAGACTTATTAATTATAGTAATAAAAGCTTTCTTGTTACAATATCTTATATTTCTATAATAATCTCTTGAAATTTTCCAATACTTTTGTGGAAAAGCAAGATAACCTAATAGATATTTAAATTCGTCAAGAGATAGTTCTCTTATCGTTTCGTATTCAATAATAGTTTCTTTAAATGATTTAAAATTCCAATTAGTTCCTTCTCTTTTTAAATATCTTCTATAAAAATAGGAGAGGTCATGTACAGAAAAATCCATTCTACATTTATCAAAATCAATAACCCAAATATCATTATAATTATCAAATATAATATTCTTATTTACATAATCCATATGGCATAGAGAAGTATTTAAATTATTTTCATTAACGGAAGATAATGATAAACATGATTTTTTAGCTAAACTTATTGCTTGACTAAAATACTCTAGATATAATTTTGAAAAAGAATCTTTATATTTAAAAGCTAATTTAGAATTTAAAATTAATCTATCAAAATGTGTATTTACTGAAGCATATAAATTATTATAGCCTACTCTATTTGAACTACCTTCAATAGGATAAAAAGATGAACTTGCATTATGTAATAAGCCTAGGTTTAAACAAGCTTTTTTTACATTATCAATATTGTCATATTCACATTTCTCTCCTTCAATCCAAGGTGTTAAAATAAATAGCATATCATTGTAGGTAGCAAATTTATTTTTATTTTTTGATGGTAGAATTCTAGGTACATGAATATCGTATCTATAAAGCCATTCGATTGCAGAGTATACGAAAAGTAAGTCTTTTTTATCAAAATATACTTTTTTAAGACAATAAGTATTGTCTTTATGAATTACCTTATAAACGGCCCTTTGTTTGTCAGTGTTTTTGAATTTTACTTTAAAAATTTCAGATTTTTCTAAATTAAAATGAGGGAGTACATTATTTCTAATATTCTCCTCAGCAAAAATATCGTTAATAGGATGTTGATCGTTATCCATAGTAACCCCCCTTTAAACTCCTTAATATAATCATATTAATAGGTGGTTTATAATATACATCTATTCCATAAAGGATTTTATTATTTTTTATAGAAATAATATAGGTATAGTAATCTATTTGAGGAGGAAGTTAATGAAATCTGTCAGAGATAATATGGAAGAGAATGAAAGAAAAACATTATGTAAATATGCATCTTTTGCATGTGAATCTAAAGGTAGAGAAGTAGAAGAAGAAAAAGATGAAATCAGGACTGATTTTATGCTTGACAGAGATAGAATTATACATAGTAAATCGTTTAGAAGATTAAAACATAAAACTCAAGTGTATATTAAAACTTGGGGTGACCATTATCGAACAAGACTTACTCATACATTGGAAGTTTCACAGATAGGAAAGACTATAGGTAAAGGAATTGGATTAAATGAAGATTTAATTGAGGCCATTGCACTTGGACATGATATTGGGCATGTACCCTTTGCACACAATGGAGAAGAAGTTTTAAATACATTAATGCCAGGAGGCTTTAAACATAATATTAATAGTGTAAGAGTTTTAACTAAGATAGAGAAAAATGGAAGAGGACTTAATCTTACAAAAGAGGTGCTTGATGGGATAGAGCATCATAGTGGATTTTCTCACAATAACACAAAAGCCTTTACGTTAGAAGGGCAAGTAGTTAGATACAGTGATAAAATAGCCTATGTTAATCATGATATTGATGATTCGATAAGAGCTGGATTGCTGAAACAAGAGGATTTACCAAAAGAGTTAATGTTTATTTTAGGAAATACTCATGGAGAAAGAATAAATACACTAGTAAAAGATTGTATATATAATACGATATCTAATTTTGAAAAAAATATAATTGAAGTTTCTCTTAGTGAAGAGATAAATTGTGCACTTGTAGAATTAAGATCATTTATGTTTAAAAAAATATATAAAGGCCATATTTTAAAGGAAGAAAGATTAAAAGCTAAATTTGTTTTAGAAAGAGTATTTGAATATTTTATAAAGCATCCTGAAAAAATGCCGATCTTTTATCAAAATATAGTTCAAAAAGAAGGATTATATGTGGGTGTTACTGATTATATATCGGGAATGAGTGATGACTACTGTCTTCACCTTTTCAATGAATGTTATGTTCCTAAATTAGTTATATACTAAGAAAAGAATAAAATTACAAAATAAAGGAAAGATATATTAGGAAGTATATTAAAATAAAAAAAATAAAGGAAATTTTATTGTTTTAAAGAATATATATATATACAAGTAAGTATAAAAAATTTCAAAATTTTTAAAGGATATTTAATTAATTTGTCGAATAATCTTAAGAGTCGGCAAAAATTAAGGTAAAGTATATTTTTAAAAACATAATTATATGGTCTGATAATAAAAATATAAAAAAATTGTAGGTGAGAAAACTTTTTTGTTTAGTGAAGAAATTATTCAAAGAGTAAAAGATGAAAATGATATAGTTGATGTGATTTCGGAAAAAGTAAGATTAAAGAAATCAGGTGCAAATTATTTTGGGTTATGCCCTTTTCATAATGAAAAATCACCTTCTTTTAGTGTTTCAAAAGATAAGCAAATATTTAAATGTTTTGGATGCGGTGAAGCTGGAAATGTAATTTCATTTGTAATGAAGATATATAGTCTGAATTTTCAAGAAGCGATTAAGTTTTTAGCTGAAAGAGCAAAGATAGATGTGCTGCCACACAATGAGAAAAATGATATAAGAATGAAAGAAATTGACAATATTTATAAAATTAACGTTGATGCAGCTAAATATTATTTTTCGAACCTAAGAAAAAACAAGCAGGCACTTCATTATTTAAGTAAAAGAGGTTTGTCTCCAAAAGTAATAAATAAATATGGTATAGGATATGCTTTGGCCGGATGGAATAATTTACATAAACATTTAAAAACTAAAGGATATTCTGACCTTGATATGGTGAAAGCGGGATTACTTTCTAAAGGTAAAAATGATTCTCTTTATGACCGATTTAGAAATAGAATTATATATCCAGTATTTGATTATAAGGGAAAAGTCATAGGCTTTGGCGGAAGAGTTTTAGATGATTCTAAACCTAAGTACCTTAATTCTCCCGAGACAATCGCCTTTAAAAAAGGGACTAATTTGTATGGATTAAACTTTGCATTAAAAGATAGAGACAATAGTAACAAATCAGTAATAATGGTAGAAGGATATATGGATTGTATTTCATTGAGTCAGCATGGAATTACAAATGTTGTTGCTTCACTTGGTACTGCATTAACGCAAAACCAAGCAAAATTATTAAAAAGATATTATGAAAAAGTTATTATTTCTTTTGATGCTGATTTGGCAGGTCAAAATGCTGCGATGAGAGGGCTCTCTATATTAGGAAAAGAAAGTTTTGATATCCGTGTGCTTGATATTCCAGATGGGAAAGATCCCGATGAGTTTATTGGAAATCATGGTAAAGAAGAATTTATTGATTTAATTACCCATGCATTACCTCTGGTTGAATATAAAATAAAAAAATTAGCAAGAGATGTAGATTTGAAAGATAATAATAGCATTATAAAATATATAAATAAAGTAGCAGAGATAATTTTGCCTTTGAATCCAGTTGAACAGAATATATATATTAAGAGAATTTCTGAAGAAATTGAAGTTAGGGAAGAAGCAATTTATGAATTAATTAAAGGAAAACGAAGCATAACTAATAAAAATCGAGAAAATACGAATAATTCTATTGATTTTGGACGAAAATTACATGTAGAACCTACTTGTATTAAAGTAGAGAGACAATTACTTAAGTTTTTAATTGACAATTTAAATTATGCTACATCAATTTATGGACTTTTAAGTGATAATGATTTAATACTAGAAAGTCATAAAAAGATATATAATCTTATTTGTAATAATTCTAATAAAGATAGAAAAGAACTGTTAAAGCATATTGAAGCTAATTGTATAATTGAGGATGAAATAAAAGAATGGGCACTTATACAAGAATGTAATTTGATTATAGCTGAAGATGATTATAATAATGTCTTAAAAGACTATATATATGAAATTAAAAAATTTAAAATAGAGGAGTCAAAGAAAATTATTATGAATCAAATTAAAAAACTTGAAAAAGAAGGTTTGTTTGATGAATCCTTAGAATTAGTTAAACAACTTGAGGAAATACAGAAAAGAATTACTCAACTAGATAAGAATGAAAGGAGGTAAATGAATGGCTGTTGATAATAAGAAAAATGTGTCAAAACAAGATGACTCTTTGAATGAAGTGATTGAATTTTCAAAAGAAAATAAAATGAAGATCGTAAAAAATCTTATGAATAAAGCTAATAAAAGTGGGTCTTTAACTTACAAAGAAATTATGGATGAACTTGATACTGTTGATTTATCCCCAAAGCAAATTGAAGCTATTTATGAAGTCTTAGACTCTATGAACATCGAAGTTATTGGAGATGCTAAAGATTTAGAAGATGATAATGACAATGATGATGATGATGAAAAAGGAAAAGAAAAGACTATTGATTTATCTGTGCCAGCTGGTATTTCGATAGATGACCCTGTTAGAATGTATTTAAAAGAAATTGGTAAAGTGCCTTTGTTAACATCGCAAGAGGAAGTTGACCTTGCAATGAGAATAGAAGAAGGAGACGAACTTGCTAGAAAGAAACTTGCCGAAGCTAATTTACGACTAGTTGTAAGTATTGCTAAACGATATGTTGGTAGAGGAATGTTATTTTTAGATTTAATTCAAGAGGGAAACTTAGGACTTATTAAAGCTGTTGAAAAATTTGATTATAGAAAAGGATATAAATTTAGTACTTATGCTACATGGTGGATTAGGCAAGCTATAACTAGGGCAATTGCTGACCAGGCTAGAACTATAAGAATCCCAGTTCATATGGTCGAGACTATTAATAAATTAATAAGAGTGTCAAGGCAGTTATTACAAGAATTGGGAAGGGAACCTTTGCCAGAGGAAATTGCTAAGGAAATGGAAATGTCAGTTGAAAAAGTAAGAGAAATTACGAAGATAGCTCAAGAACCGGTTTCATTAGAAACGCCTATAGGAGAAGAAGAAGATAGTCATCTAGGGGATTTTATACCCGATGATGAATCCCCAGCACCGGCTGAGGCGGCAGCATTTACTATGCTGAAAGAACAATTAATTAATGTATTAGATACTTTAACTCCAAGAGAAGAGAAAGTATTAAGATTAAGATTTGGGTTGGATGATGGTAGAGCTAGGACATTAGAGGAAGTAGGAAAGGAATTTAATGTTACTAGAGAAAGAATAAGACAAATAGAAGCAAAAGCCTTAAGAAAATTAAGACATCCAAGTAGAAGCAAAAAGTTAAAAGACTATTTGAATTAGAATATAATATAATTAATAAGAGCGAAGATTAACTTTGCTCTTTTTTTATGCTATAATACTTCTATGGGGTGAAATTATGTCGACTTATAAGTGTTATAAATTACATGGAGTTTTACATATATTAGGTTATCTTGTTTTAACTAATATTATTTTTTCCTTTTTTACTAAATACATAAATATATATGAAATAGTTTGGCTAGCTAATATATTTCAAATAGTATATAATCTTTATTTGATATATAGTTTACTATTATTAATTTCATTAAAAATAGTAATAAAAAACGATTTGATTATAATAGAGGGTATTTTTTCAATTAGAAAAATAAAAATACCTATTGAGGATGTTCAAGCTTATTTTGTTGATGATAGACCAATAAATGGTGTTAGGCTTTATGGAATTGGGAGTAAAAAATTTGCACTTGGAAGAATGGTTATAGAAGAAATTGGGACAACAAGGATGTTTACAACCTGTCATAAGATTATTTATTTAAAAACCAAAGATATTAATTTTGCAATATCTCCTATGGAAATTGGAAAAATTGAGGAGGTATTAAAAAAACAAAATGTACGAAATGAAAAATGGGAATATATAAATAATGACACTACAAATTTCCATGATAAAAAGGAAATCACATTATTGGTAGCTCTTATTGGTATTATAATTGTAATATTTACTTTTACACCATTAATTTTAGATTTTTTAAAGTTATTACCATCAGAAATGCCTCTTTCCATAAATAGTAAACTTGAAGTCATTGCATTTGGAACAGGTGAAAAATTTGCTTTTAAGCAATTGATATATGGGATAATAAATATGGGTATATTATTATGTATGTATTTTGCAGCATATAGTCATGTTAAATATGATGAAAAGACTGCTTATATGTATTTATATGCATCGCTAATTATTTCCTTTACCTTTTTCATACTGCAATTTATTATTTTGTTAAATTTTGTAGGAGATAAAATATGAATTTAAGTAAAAGACTTAAAGCAATAGCTAGAAATATTAATGAGTGTGAAGTCGTTGCAGATATAGGTACTGACCATGCTTATTTGCCAATATATTTGATTGAAAATAAAATTTGTAATAAGGCTATTGCAGCGGACATTAATAAGGGCCCAGTTTTAAGAGCTCGGAATAATATAAAATCAAATAAAGTAGAAGGTAAGATAGAATGTAGATTAGGTTCTGGACTGCAAGTATTAGAAATTGGCGAAGTAGACGTAGCAGTAATTGCAGGAATGGGAGGGAATCTTATTCGTGATATAATTGAAGAAGAAAAAGATATTTTTACAGATTTTAAATATGCGATAGTCCAACCAGTGCAAAATCCAGATGTTTTAAGAAAATATTTTTACGAAAAAGGGTTTACCATTATAGATGAAGATTTGTGTTATGATGAAGGCAAATACTATGAGATTATTAAGGTTAAATATGATAACAACCCAACTAAGAAGAAGGAAATAAATTATATATTTAGTGAAAAGCTTATTGAGAAAAATCATCCTTTAATTAAAGAGTATATTATTTTTAAAATAAATTCTTGGAAAAAGATTTTGCAATATATAAAGGACGATGGACAATTAGCAAATGATAAAAAAGACAAATTATCAAAATTAATATTTGAAGGGGAGGAACTGTTGAAATGTCTTTAAAAATAAAAGATTTAGATAATATTATGCAAGAGTTTGCTCCGAATATTTACAAAGAAGATTATGATAATGTAGGCCTGATGGTAGGAGATAATGGTCAGCAAATTAATAATATTCTTATAGCTCTGGATTGTACTATGAATGTTATTGATGAGGCAATAGCTAAAAGTTGCAATACTATAGTTACTCATCACCCTCTTTTATTTGTTAAACCCCAAAATATAACAATGAATTCAGTAAAGGGAAGTAAAATAATCAAGCTTATAAAAAATAATATTAACTTATATTCGAGTCATACAAATCTTGATTCAACACATAATGGATTGAATGATTTGTTAATGAGTATTTTAGGATTAGAAAACACTCAAATAATGGAGTATTCAAAAGTAAAGTTGGCCCACGAGAAAAAGGTAGGAATAGGAAGAGTGGCTGTATTAGACACACCTATAATATTTGAGAAACTAATTTTGAAAGTTAAAGAGGATTTAGAGATTAATACATTGAGGTATACAGGAGATGAAAATAAAGAAATAAATAAAATTGCGGTTATAAATGGTAGTGGTCAGGATTATTTTCAGTTGGCAAAAGATATGGGAGCAGATTGTATAATTACTGGAGATACTACTTATCACTTTGTTTCTGATTTTATGGAAGAGGGTATGTGTATTATTGATGCAGGACATTTTAGTACTGAATGGACAGCAATGCAATTATTTGCAGGTAAACTTAAAAATAGAATAAATGAAAAAGGGTTTAACAATAGCGTATTGATTTCAGAAAATAGTGTAGATCCTTATAAATATAAATAGAGAGGTATATATCTTTCTATTTTTTTTGTTAAGCAAATTTAATTGAAATAAAAACGAATGGAGGAAAGTTTATGAAAAGAGAGTTTATTAAGTTAATAGAATTAGATCAGAATTATTTAATTATAAAAAAAGGTGAAGATAATTTAAAAATGCAAGGTGAAGAAATAAAGAAGTTAAAAAATTTAAAGAAACGATATGATGATTTATTGCAGACATTATATGATGGTAAATTAGTTGATAAAGAATATACTGCTAAATATGAGAGTATCTCAAAAATAATTGAAGAATTAGAGGAAAATTTAAAAAACCAAGAATTTATTTTGATGAATGAGTGTGGAAGTGACCTGAAAAAAATCAATAATGTTCAGTATAAAGTTGATAAATTGAAAATTCAAATTGAAGAACATTTATCTTCGATGGATGATTATTTAGAAAAAGAGAAAGATGTAAGTATAAAAGTTAAATTTATTGAAGAGGATTTGACAAAGCTTAAGACTGAATTTTATGAATTGAAAAAAGAGGTTTTAATGATCCAAAGTAAAGATAAAAAAGCAATAAAAAAGGCTAATACTAAAATAGAGAAATTGTTAAATGAAATTCCAGAAGACATAATTCAAAAATACAAAAAAGTTAAAAATGGTCACAAAATACCTATTGCTTTTGTAAATAATGATATTTGCAGTGGATGTAAAGTTGCAATAGCCTACGTTACTAAGACTAGGTTAGCAAAAGGTGAAGAAATTGTGAGATGTGATAATTGTGGCAGGATAATATTTCCACAAGAATAAAGTTGATTTTATGCTGTTAATGTGATACTATTATTCTTGCGAGTAAGCCAGATAGTCGCTGCTGCATTATGTGCAGGAGAGGAAAGTCCGAGCTCCAAAGGGCAGGGTGCTGGGTAACTCCCAGTGAAGGTGACTTTAAGGATAGTGCAACAGAGATATACCGCCATCTTAGGATGGTAAGGGTGGAAAGGTGAGGTAAGAGCTCACCAGCGCATTGGTGACTTTGCGGCTATGTAAACCCCACTTGGAGCAAGATCAAATAGGAAGACGCATGGGGCGGCCCGTCCTGTCTTCGGGTAAGATCGCTTGAGTTTATTGGCAACAATAGGCCTAGATAGATGGCTATTTAACACAGAACTCGGCTTATAGACTTACTCGTCATTTACTGAAAGTATTGAAAACACTAGGTTTAGGCTTAGTGTTTTTTTTATTTGCCATACTCAGGATGAATATATTTTCCGTTTTCCCACGTCATTATTAAATCATATTTTATATCATTAAAATTATTTTCTTCATAAAACTGCCTATATTTTAATTTGTTTTCCTTTTATTCTTTGTGTAGGTTTTTAAGAATAGGTATTATAATTAATCTGATAATGTATTGAGCGAGAAACAAGAAATATTAGACCACAAGGTGTATATGAATTATTTGATGAACTTATTTCTAATGGGAGCTGCGTATCTTATCGTAAAAGTAGAATTTATTATGTTGCTTATTTGCTTGCTAGAAGGAATATTTCTTTTGATATTGAGAGGGGATAGGATATAGAGATCATTGGTATGTATAATATATATATTAGTATTTAATGATGATATATTCTTTCCATCAGTCCAGCAATGAAAAGAAACTATATTCTCTAACAAAAGATGATTATGTTGATAATATTAACCATATTGTTTATAATTTAGGTAAATTGATTTTGTAGTTTATGTCGTAGTAGTAAAATATGACGAAGAAAACTATACAAATTGAATTTAGTGAGGTGAATAATCAGAAATGAAAAGAATATGGGTTAGTTTGATTATGATATTAGTATTATTATTTTCTACAGGATGTAATTCCAACAATATTCCAAGCACTGTAAAGGACGGAACTTATGTTTTGGAGCAAACAGAAACTGATACAGGTATATTACCGAGAATTACCATTTCTAGTGAGGATATTTCGTTCACATATGATTTTCTTAGTAGTTATTTGTCAATTGGAACTTATAAAATAGAGGGTAATATACTAACGATGACAACAAATGATGAAAAGTACAAGTATGTATTTTTAATAGATAGTGATAAACTTATTTTTCAGAAAGATGAATCATCAGAAGTAAATCTTACGGATGATAGACTTAGAATTAAGTTAACAGATAATGCGATATTTAAACTTGAAAAATAAACAAATTCCAATTTTCAAATTTATTTAATACGAATTATTCTTATATTGTGACTTAACAGTAAGAAAGGTAGGAACATTATCATTGTTGAATTTGGAGGTATAAATTAAATATGAAGATTATTTACAAAATTACTTATCCAAATGGTAAAATTTATATTGGTAAAGATTTAACTGACAGTATTAATTATTTTGGTAGTGCAAACAGCAAATTAATTGAGAAGGACTTTACAAGAGAAGAAAGAAAATGTTTTACAATTCAAAAAGAAATTTTATGGGAATCAGAAACAGCTACAGATAAAGAAGTTAATCGTAAAGAAGTAGAGTATATACGGTGCTATAGTTCAAATAATCCTAATATAGGGTACAATCAATGGCCTAAATTTAAGTTTATTTAATATATATATTAGGCAAATAGTCTTAATTAGTAAGTTATTGTAATGATTTTTGAAAACTAAGGGGGAAGATTAATGGATATAGGAGAATTAATAGGAACAGGATTGTTCTATTTAATTTTGATTTTAATCGTATTGGGTATGTTTTATTTGATTATAAAATTGGAGGTTAAATATGCTATAGTTGAATGCTTACCTAAAATAAAGTTATCCGTTAAAGATATTATTAGTCAAAATAATATCAGCTATGGAATGGATAAGAAAAACAAGTAAATTAATACTTTTTTATAGAATTTTATTAAGTAGTATCAATGGACTTCACTACAACGAGGTTCTTTTTTATTACCCTAAAACCTAAAAATATTCAGTAAACTATCCTCCAATTACATATATATAAGTGAATAGCAGTTGCTGCAATATTTGCAGTACCAGAGGAGGTGATCCTATGTATCAAGATTTTGCTAACTTGATTTCAACAGTGGGATTCCCAATCGGAGTAAGTATCTTTTTACTTGTTCGCTTTGAGAAGAAGATTGAGGAGTTAACTCAGGTTCTTACAGAGCTAAAAGTAGTAGTTACTGCTGTTATTGAGGATAAAGAACGGTAAGAAATCTACCATTAAGGTGAGATTTTCTTACCGTTCTTTTTTATATCCTAAAAAAATAAAATTATTTTGGGAAACTCTGAATAACTACATATATATAAGTGAAAGAAGATTTAAGAGAAATGGACAATTATGGATGATTTTCTTCCATTAAGTCAGGAAATCTCTAATTATATAGAAGATTCACAGATGAAAGAAGAAAATCATCCATTATTAAAATATGTATTCAAGGCATTAATGCTTTAGATTTTTAGATTCTAATGGTTTAATTGCAAACTGCAAATTGAATATTGCAAATTATCTTTGGAAAAGAAGGGTTTTAATTGCAAATTGAACACTGCAAATTGCACATTATATTTAAAAAAAGAGGGGGTGATAGATTTGAATATTATAGATACACATCTAAAGTTTAACGGTAATTTTAGTAGAGGAAACAAGCCTAAATTCATGGTGTTACATCATGCAGATATTAGCCGCTGCTCTATCCAGGATATTCACTCTTGGCATCAAGCAAAAGGATGGGCAGGATGTGGTTATCATTATTTCATTACAAAGGGCGGAGATATTTACAGAGGCAGAACTGATGATATGATTGGCTCCCACTGTAAGGGACATAATACTAATTCAATTGGTATTTGTTGTGAAGGTGACTATGTGGAAGAGACTATGCCTGATAAGCAACAAGAAGCTTTATGTGAGCTATGTTGCAGCTTGATGGATAAATACAACATAAAGACTATATATGGACATAAGGAGCTAAGAGCTACTAGTTGCCCAGGGAATAAATTTCCTTTAGATATTATCAAAAACAAGGTAACTTTAAAAAAAACTTCAGGAGGGTCCAAGCCATACTGTGGCTACCTATTAAGAATAAATTCAAATCATTACGATGAGAATGTAAGGTTGGTGCAAAAAAGGCTTGTTGAGTTTGGCTATGATATAGGAATATGCGGAGTAGATGGCTATTTTGGTGATGATACTTATCTTGCGGTACTCCACTATCAACAAGACCATGGGCTTAAGGTTGATGGGATTGTTGGACCGGAGACTTGGAAAATTCTATTTTAAAAACCAATGTGTAATTTGCAATTGGTAATTTGCAATTGAGGATGATTTTGCTACGCAAAATCTTTGATTAATTAAACAAATATTTTAAAATATGTATTAGGTTTTTATTGTTTAATGGTTTTATCTTTTAATCTTTTAATCTTTTAATTGCAAATTGAACATTGCAAATTGCAAATTATCCTTTAAATGAAGGGAGGTG
>NZ_JBTVVN010000068.1:0-13617 GCF_054819755.1 Clostridium sp. DL1XJH146 | reverse complement strand
CACAGAGAATTAAAACACAGAGAATTAAAACACAGAGAATTAAAACACAGAGAATTAAAACACAGAGAATTAAAACATAAGAACAAAATTATTACTGGGTGCATATTTTAGTGTGTTTTATAACTTGGAGGTTTAAGGTCTTAAAGGTTCAAGGTTTTAAGGTTTAAGATCTTAATGTTTTAATTGCAAATTGCACATTGAACATTGCAAATTTGTTTTAAATAAGAAGGGGAGATATAAAAGATGACAGACATAAGATTAAAAAAATTAGCAAAACTTTTAGTGAATTATTCAGCTGAAGTTAAGAAAGATGATTTTGTTTTAGTACAAAGTGATTCTATTGCAGAGCCATGGATGGTAGAGGTGGTTAAAGCCGCAATAGAAACAGGAGCACATGTAGAGACTATAATAAAGTCAGGTCAAGTTGGTTATGAGAAATTGAAAAATTCTTCAGCAGAGCAGCTACAGCAAGAGGATTTCATACAAAAATATGCTATGGAAAAGGCTGACGTTTGGCTTACAGCATGGGGAACAACTAATACAAAAGCAAATTCTAATATTGATTCTGAAAAAATAGCTTTAAATTCTAAAGGGGCCTCTAGTTGGAGAAAGATATATTCTAGCAAAACAGGCGATGGTTCTATGAGATGGTGTGGTACTCAATTTCCTACTCAAGCAGATGCACAAGAAGCTTCTATGAGTTTATCAGAGTATGAAGATTTTGTTTATGGAGCTGGGCTTTTAGACAAAGAAGACCCTATTGCTGAATGGAAGAGAATAAGTGCAGAGCAAGAAAGATGGGTAAAATATTTAGATGGCAAAAAGAAACTGCATATTATATCAAAAGATACTGATCTAACAGTTAATATTGATGGTAGAAAGTGGATAAACTGTGATGGTAAAGCAAACTTCCCTGATGGTGAAATATTTACTTCACCTGTAGAAGATGGAGTAAATGGACATATTTCTTTCTCCTTCCCTGGAATATATTTTGGAAAAGAGATTGAAGGAATAAGACTTGAAGTGAAAGATGGCTTAGTTGTAAAAGCGTTAGCTAAAAAGGGTGAAGATTTACTACATAGTCTTCTGAAAATAGATGAAGGGTCTTCTAGATTTGGAGAAGTTGCCATAGGAACAAATTATGGAATTCAAAAATTCACTAGAAATATGTTATTTGATGAGAAAATAGGGGGAACTGTTCATTTAGCAATAGGAGATTCTATGCCAGAAGCAGGTGGACTTAATAGATCAACCATTCACTGGGATATGCTTTGTGATATGAGAGAAGAAGGAAAGATATATGCAGATGGAGAACTGTTTTATGAAAATGGACAGTTTATTCAAGAGATTTTAACAAGATATAATTTATAAAAGACAATGCACTTTTAAAGATAAGGCACTTTTAAAGATAATGCACTTTTAAAGATAATGCACAATGCACGATGCACAATGCACAATTAAGGAGGAAATTTTTTAGCAGAGCTAAAAAATTTCTATAATTAATTAAAAGAATAAAGATTTTCTGACCAAAGAGAAGAAAATTATCATTAATTGTGCATTGTGCATTGATAATTGTGCATTGAGAATTATGCATTGTGCATTGTACTTAAGATTGTGCATTAAGAATTATAAAAGTTATTCTAGAGTTAATGAGCAAGCTAAGTAAAAGGGAATATCCAATAATAATAGTAAAGAGAGGTCTTTGATGAAGAAAGTATTTGGGTTAGTATGGGAGACTATAAAATATTTATTTATTTATTATGCTGTGAGCACAAGTATTCTTATGGTAGCAAGTATTGCGTTATTGATGGACAGAAATATATCAGAAGAGAGTTTTAATCAATTGTTATTTAATTATAATATGAATCTTACGCCTATTATAGCTTTAGTTACTTTTGTATTATTTTATCTAATATTTAAGGCTAAAGGTCAAAATTTAGTGAAGTATTGTAAGTTTAATAAAATAACATTAAATGAGAGTATATTAATAATAGTAGTTACTTTAGGTATATCAATTATTCTTTTATGTTTAGTTCAATTTGGAATTAGTATTTTTCCAGAGTATTCTGGGATATCTGATTCTTACGAGGGTGCTATGACCAGTATATTTGGGGTTATTGGGATAATATTGTTTGCACCTTTTATAGAAGAAGTAATGCTTAGAGGAATTATTTTTAATAAATACAAAGAAAAAATGAATATCTATTTAGCTATAATATTGCAAGCCATGGTATTCGGGTTAATACATGGGAATTCGCTTCAAACAATATATACATTTATTTTAGCTATAGTCCTTGCTATTGTTTATTTGTGGACAGACTCTATTGTGGCAACTATTCTTATTCATATTTTTTATAATCTGTTTGGCACATTAGTACTACCAGGGCTGTTATCATATATGCAAATTGATATGATTTTTGTGTTAGCAATTGGTATAATTATTTTCGCAATATCAATGGTTTATTTGAGAAAAATTACTTTAGAGAGATATTAAATATAGAATTATATATAAATTCATGAAACAAAGGCAATGCGTTTAGCGTATTGCCTTTGTTTTTTTAGTTTTTTTAATAATAAAATTACTTTCCAATTCATCAGATAAACCTATATATGAGTAAATATCAGAACAAATTAAAAAATCTATATTAAAAAATGAAAGCAAAATCCTTGGACTTGATTTTAAGGAACTTGTAGAAATGATAAAAATTTTATATGAAGATGAAAATTAATAGGAGGTAGAAAAATGGATTTGCGTATTTTATTTAAGTTATTTAATTTCGTATAATCTAAAAAACTCATCCCAATAAAGGATGAGTTTTTTAGATGTTTTAGATAAATAAGTTTACGTTAGAATCTTCTGCTTCGCCTAAGTAATAGCCAACTCCGCCGATTTGAACGCCGTCAATTAATTCTTCTTTTTGAAGTCCTAAAAGTTCCATAGACATTTGGCAAGCGATGATTTCAACACCGTTATCCATTGCTGCTTTCATTAATTCCTCAAGAGATTCAACATTATGTTGTTTCATGATGCCTCTTATCATTTTAGCACCCATACCGCCCATATTCATTGTTGATAATCCAAGTTTTTTACTTCCTCTTGGCATCATCATACCAAACATTTTTTCAACAAAGTTCTTTTTAACAGATACATGCTCATTTTTTCTAAGGATATTGATACCCCAGAAAGTAAAGAACATTGTAACTTTTTTACCCATTGAAGCAGCTCCGTTTGCGATAATGAATGAAGCAATTGCTTTATCTAAATCGCCACTGAATACTACCATAGTTTTATTATCCTTTACTTCTACTAATGAAGTTGCTGCTGCTTCTTTTTCTTCTTCGCAGCCCTTTTGAAGACAAGCTGTAATAATACCTTTATCTTTCTCAATATCTACTAATTTGTTATTTGTTCTTTTACACCAAGCTTCTATATCTTTATAAAATCCTGGGTCAGAAGCTGTAACAATTAGTTGATCTCCTGATTCTAATTCATCCATGGAACCTTTAACTCTCATAAGTGGGCCTGGGCAACTTAAACCACAAGCATCAAGATTTTTAACAGTAACATTATCTTTTGCTATAGTATTATTTGAAGTAGCCTTATCTGATGATACAATAGATGGTACAAATTTTCCTGCCATATATACTTTATAACCTCCAGTAATGTTTTTAACTTTAAAGCCATTTGCTATTAATATTTGTTCTGCGATATATCCTCTTAAACCAACTTGACAATATGTCCATATTTCTTTATCTTTGTACTTTTCAAGTTCACTAATTCTTTCTCTTAATTGTTGAAGTGGTATATTAATAGAGCCATCGATAATGCCGCCTTCTACTTCAAGGTCAACCCTAACATCAAGTAAAACAACGTTATCTTTATCTCTAGAATCTATCTCTCTAGGTAATACTGGTGTTGATCTTCCTTCAAGTACGTTTTCAGCATAGAAACCAGCCATATTAACAGGATCTTTTGCTGAAGAATAAGGAGGCGCATAAGCTAACTCTAATTCAGTTAAATCATAAATTGTTCCACCAAGTCTTATTACGATAGCTATGTCATCAATTCTCTTTGCAACACCATTGTATCCAATAGCTTGTGCACCTAAAACTTTGCCATCAGGGGCGAATATTAATTTGAGTGTAATAGGAGTAGCTCCAGGGTAGTATGATGCATGACTTTGAGGAAGTATATATATAGTTTTAAATTCAATACCGTTTCTAGTTAAAGTTCTTTCGTTGTTACCAGTTGACGCACAAGTTAAGTCAAATACTTTTAGTATTGAAGTTCCTTGAGATCCTTTGAATGTTTTATCTAATCCACATATATTATCAGCTGCAATTCTACCTTGTTTGTTTGCAGGTCCTGCAAGAGGGATTGCTGTTTTGTTTTTATTAACAAAATCAACTATTTCAATTGCATCCCCAACAGCATATATATCTTTTAAATTTGTTTGCATTCTATCATTAACAATTATATGGCCTCTAGGTCCAAATTCTAAGGCTGTATTTTTTACGAAATTAACATCAGGGGTTACACCTATAGCTAGAATTACCATATCAGCTCTTAATTTTGTACCATCATTTAAAAGAACTACAGTGTCTTCATCACTATTAGTAAAAGATTTCACAGCATTGTTTAATACAAGGGAAACACCATTTTCATTTAATTCATTTTCAGCAATAGTTACCATATCAGAATCAAATGGAGCAAGTATGTGAGGTGCTGCTTCAACAAGTGTAACATTTACGCCGATTTCTTTTAGGTTCTCAGCCATTTCTATTCCGATGAAACCTCCACCGATTACAACAGCATCTTTTACAGTTTTCGTAGTAACATACTCTTTAATTCTATCAGTATCATTCATATTTCTCAGTGAGAATATTTTATCTCCATCAATACCGGGGATAGGTGGTTTTATTGGCTTTGCACCAGGTGATAAAATTAAGTAATCATATTTTTCTGTATATAATTTTTTATTATCTTGAATAGTTATTTCTTTTTTATCTGCATCTACTTTAGTTACTTCACTATTTATCCTAACATCAATATTAAATTTATCTTTCATATCTTTAGGAGTAGAAACTAAAAGATTTTCTCTTTCTTTTATAGTATCTCCTATATAGTAGGGTAATCCACAGTTTGCGAAGGAAATATATTCGCCTCTTTCGAAAATAACAACTTCTGCTTCTTCATCAAGTCTTTTTAATCTAGCAGCAGCTGATGCTCCACCTGCAACTCCACCAACTATTAGTATTTTTTTTGACATAGTAAAACCTCCCGAAATTTTAATTAACCTTAAACTTAACGACTCATATATCTTAAAAAATAATTATTTATTTGAAACGGTTCTTTCAAAAAGAATTTCAATAATTTTTTTTACTTTATCATTTTTTATAAAGTAAAAAACTTCAATACCTTTTCTGTCGCTATCTATAATTCCTGCTTTTTTAAGTTGATTAAGATGCCTTGATACCGTAGGCTGAGGCACTTCTAGACAATCGTGCATAGTATTTACATTACAACTTCCCTTTTGGATTAAGCCTCGCACAATGCAAAGTCGTGTGGGATGAGCTAAAGCCTTTAGAATTTCAGCGTATTCCTCATAATTTTTTAAATTGTAATCCATAAATTCACCTTCATTCATAATATTAATATATTCATATATTCGAATATGTTGATAATTAAATAATACAATATGAATTTTAGTTTGTCAATAATTTAACTAAAAATTTTTTTAATTTTGTTAATATTTTATTTAACTTGGTTTTATAATTTATGATTAAATTAAATTTACTAATTATTTTAGAAAATCATGAATATAATAAAGGCTTATTTTGCTAAGCAAAATAAGCCTTTATTATATTATTCGGTTTTAAATTTTACAATCAAAGATTTCCGAAGAATGAGGAAATCATCGACAATTGTGCATTGCTCTTCTAATATCCGTATTTGTTTCGACCTCTAGTTTTTTTTCTCCTAGCCATATTAACAAATCTAATTAGTAATAATATGAATACTAATAATACTAAAATAGTACCTATATAAATGAACTTATTTTGGCTAATGATATCTTTTGTAGATATAGTCGGATATATATTGTAGGAATTTTTAGCTTCTCTTTGAGATACTTCAAGGGTACCAACAGGTTCATCTTCATTTAACTTCCAAGCATCGATATTTTCAGCTTTTAGAGTAGTGCCTATTTCAGTATCATTGATTTCATTCTGATAATAATTTACAGCGTCTTTAATCACTAATGGTACTTCAATTTCTTTTTGAAAACCAAAAAAATTGAAAGGTTTATATTTAAGGGTTATTGTACTAACTTCAGTATTTTCAACGTAATTAATTGAGTCTTTTGCTAAAGTTGTTTTTTCAGCATTGTAACTCCAATTAATTATTTTTTCCATATCATCAAATACATATGTATCATCTGGATAATATTGTGATTGAAGTACAACTCCAGCTAGTTTTCTTCCGTCTTTCTCAAAAATAGCAGCTAAACATCTTCCGGCATCACTAGTATATCCAGTTTTACCAGCTATACATATAGCACCAGAATCTAATGTTTCTCCTATTAATTTATTTCTATTTTCAATATTAGCAGTAGTTCCATTGTCTAAAGTAATTTTAGTTTCTTTTGTTTTCAATACTTCGTTCATCCAAGTGTTTTCATTAGCAGCTCTAATAAGTAAGCTTAAGTCATAAGCAGTTGTGTAATGGTCATCATCGTGGTATCCATCTGCAGTTACAAAGTTAGAATTACTCATACCAAGTTCAGATAGTTTTTCATTCATAGTAGTTTTATATTGTTCATAATCGTTGTTACTTATAAAATTTGCAGCCATATAAGCAGAATCATTTGCTGAATATATAAGTAGAGCCTTCATAACATTTTCTGCGCTCATTGTATCACCCTGATTAATATATATATTAGGAATATTATACAATGAGTAAGGGTTTTGTTCAGATGCCATTTTTGTATATGGAATGGTATCAACTTTTTCAGCATTTTCAGCTAGTAGTAGACCTGTAAGTAATTTTGTTATACTAGCAGGATAATTTTTAGCATCGAGATCTTTTGCATAAATTATTTCTCCAGTTTCTACATCTATAACTAAGGCTGATGTACCTATAATTTCAGGTTGGTCGCTATTTGTAGCCATTGCATTTATAGGTAATGATAATACTAACATAATCGAAGTTAATAGTATTGCTAATTTTCTTTTCAAATTTCATCGCTCCCATTTTTAAATTTATGTCTTATTTAGTATAATATAATTGTAAAGGCATTACAACAATCAGTAAGTTTCTTCATAAAAAATTAAGATAATTACAACATAATATGAAGTGTGAAATTAGGGATGATTTTGTTACTAAAGAATGGAGGGTAAGTATGGAGGAAATAAAGAAAATTTTTAATGAAAGAAAGGCAGAGAATATAAATTTTAGAAGGATAAATGCTGTTAATATTTTACTTAAGAAAAGAGAAGATGAAATATATATAGTTTTAGAAAAAAGATCGTTAAAATTAAATAGTCAACCTGGTGATATTAGTTTCCCAGGGGGGAGGGTAGAAATAGGAGAAACTCCTAGAGATGCAGCTCTAAGAGAGACAATAGAGGAATTGAACGTTAAAGAAAAAGAGATTAGCTATTTGAGTGAAATGGGTTCTTATATAATACAGGATAGTTCTATAATATATATTTTTATTAGTGAGCTTTTAGGAGAAATCAATAACCCTAGCTTAGACGAAGTAGACCATGTTTTTGAAGTTCCTCTGAATTTTTTTATAGAAACAACTGCAGAAAAGTATGAAATGATATATGAACCAAATTTTCCGGAAAACTTTCCTTTTGATTTAATACAAAATGGTAAGGATTATAAATTTAGAAAGGTGAAAGTAAAAGAATATTTTTACAAATTTGAAGATTATACAATCTGGGGTTTTACAGCTAGAATAATTAGAGAATTTATAAAAATAATACAAAACTATGAAAAAGAGTAATTTTAGTTAAAAAATTAAATTTTTAGGATAATTAAATTTATCATTAAGGGTATATTAGAAGTGTAAAACAAATTTAGAGCTTTTTAAGGGAGTAGTTACAAATGAAAAAAAGTATTTTAAATTTTAATGTACCTTTAATTATCCTAATTATCTTAGTTATTATGGTTAATATTTTTTCTGTTATAGCAATTGCAGGAGAAAACTATGAAGAGTATGAACTCGACGAAAAGAATCTAGTAAAGAAATTAATGGAACAGAATAGAGAGTTTTATGGGAAATACATTGACGGCCAGGATAAATATCAAATTCAAATATTATATACAGCAATAGATAGGAATGACGAAGAAAAGACGAAGTTTACTTCTCACTATTATAATGTTGATCCAGAAAAATATTTTTATCCAGCGAGTTCTGTAAAATTATCTTCATGTCTACTAGCACTAGAAAAACTAAATAATTTAGGAATAGAAGGGGTCAATAAATATACTGATTTAATGATCAAAAAAGGAAGAAGCAGTCAAAGTGAGGATACTAAAGATTGGACTACAG
This sequence comes from Clostridium sp. DL1XJH146, assembly GCF_054819755.1. Taxonomy (NCBI): domain Bacteria; kingdom Bacillati; phylum Bacillota; class Clostridia; order Eubacteriales; family Clostridiaceae; genus Clostridium; species Clostridium sp. DL1XJH146. The sequence goes on along the minus strand of NZ_JBTVVN010000068.1, from coordinate 5,056 downwards.
AAAGTAGATTACCAAGTATAGCTTCTTATATTAGAAAAATTTTAGTGGTTAGTGATAACAATAGTTTTGATAGGTTATATGAGTTTTTAGGTCAAAAGTATTATAATGAGACTCTTTGGCAAAAGGGATATGATAATGCTTTAGTAATTCATAGATTAGGAAATGCAGTAGGATATGAGGAAAATAGATATACGAATCCTATTTATTTTTATAAAGATGGGAAATTAATTCTAAATCAAGAAATGCAATATAATAATGAAGCATACTTAAATAGAAATTTAAAGAATTTACAGATAGGAAAGGGATATTATTCAGGAGGAAAGTTGATTTCTAGTCCCAAAAATTTTTCAAAATCAAATTATATGTCAGTAGAATGTTTGCAGAATTTATTATTAGCTGTATTTTTCCCGGAAGACATTGATGAGAATAAAAGATTTAATTTAGAGAGTGATGATTATTTATTTTTAAAAGAATATCTGTCTACATTACCATCAAAATGTGATGCTCCTAAATATGAGTATAAAGATAGTTATGTGAAATATTTTATGTATGGAGATACTGATGAAAAAATACCTGAAAACATTAAAATATATAATAAAATTGGATGTGCTTATGGCTTTTTAATAGACAATGCATATATTGTAGATGAGGAAAAGGGAGTAGATTTTCTTCTTACTGCTGTTATTTATTGTAATAATAATGATATTTTGAATGATGGTAAATATAATTATTATGATGAGGGTATGCCTTTTTTGGCTAATTTAGGTAGAACTATATATAATTATGAAGTTAATCAGAGGTGTGTAGATAATAGCATTAAAAAAAATAATTATAGTTGATTATAGTTCAACTTACTTTTGGTGATTTAATAAGTTAATAAAAAATCCAAGGAAATTTTAAAGTTTCCTTGGATTTTTTATTAGTATTTAGATTTATTCTTGTGTACTTTGCCTAATGAAAGTATAGAAATTGTAACAATTCCAATATATATAAAGATATAGATTAAATTAATCAATCCAGCTTTATAAAAATATTTGAAATATATAAATAGACCTAATGAAATTGCAGACCAAAAGATAGATACGTAGGACATATAGTTGTTTTTCTTGCGCCATGTAATAGGATCTTTCATATTTCCTATGATTTTGTCTCTTTTCATATTCCCAGGTTTTGTGTTGATTACTAAAAGCTTAAAATAAAGTGAAAAACCTAGTGAAATGATAAAAACTCCTAAGAAAAGAAAAGCAATTGAAATACTAGTAACGAACATAATATCACTCCCAAGTCAACTGTTCATAAATAGTATTCCCTAAAAATAAAAAAATATTTTTTAATGAAAAAACAAAAAAATATTAGGAGGGGTATTTAAAAATGGAATAATTTGTAATATAATAAGGTTAGTAAATTCTTTTGTTAGCACAATTTGAAGGGAGCATGATTTGAGTTGATATGTCCATTTTTAACTGATTCTAAAGAAAAAGTCCAGTGTTTTTCAAACTGTCCGTTTTATGAGCTTCAAGGAAATAAAGTGTGTTGTCCTTTTTTAGAGTTGTCTAAAAAAAATTATTTCTATAGATTCAATAATGATGAGGATATTACTTACAAAGATTTGGTTTACCTAGATAAATTGATGAAGATGAATTGATTTCAAAAGAACAATGAAGAAAGAATAATGCACAATGCACAATGCACAATGCACAATTGTGGATGAATTTTTTTAGCGAAGCTAAAAAAATTCTACAATTTATTAAAACATTAAAACATTAAAACATTAAAACATTAAAACATTTAGAAATTGAAGAATTGAAGAATTGAAGAATTGAAGAATTGAAGAATTAATGTTCAAAAGAGTCTAATTTCCGAAGGAAATTAGACTCTTTTAATTAAGTTAAAGATTTTCCGACCATCGGGAGGAAAATCATCATTAATTGTACATTGTACATTGTACATTGTGCATTGTGCATTGCTCTACTAATATATCTCACTATATTTATTAAGCATACTGTGTTTTAAATTCCATAAGTCTTCAGAAAGATCTATATAGTATGTGTGTGGATTTTCGAATCTAACAACTTCATCCCATAGCTTTTCAACTTCTACTTTAGCAAAATTTTGTATATCAAGTACCTTTGGACTATTATAAATTGGTTTTCCTTTTTCGAATATTTTAACATGTAGATTTTTAACATAATATTTATTAAGTTTTTTCTTCTTCCATGTGTGAATTGGATTAAATATTTCTAAAGGTTTTGTATCATCGATTTCTTCGTTATTTAAGGTGATTAAATCTGCAATAGCTTTATCAGTATCTTTATCAAATAGTCTATAAATCTTTTTAAAACCTGGATTTGTAATTTTTTCAGCATTTTCGCTAATTTTAATTTTAGGAATTATATTTCCAAATTCATCTTCAATAGCTACTAATTTATATACACCACCAAAAACAGGTTCTGATTTTGCTGTAATTAATCTTTCACCTACTCCAAAGGAATCTATTTTGGCGCCATGACTTAATACGTTCGTTATTATATGCTCATCTAAAGAGTTTGAAATAACTATTTTTACATCTTCATATCCTGCCTCATCGAGCATAGTTCTACATTTTTTAGTAAGATAAGTAATATCTCCACTATCAATTCTTATACCTTTTGGTCTTATGCCAAGAGGCTTTAGTATTTCATCAAAAACTCTGATAGCATTGGGTACTCCTGATTTAAGTACGTTGTAAGTATCTACTAGTAAGGTACAATTGTTAGGGTATGTATTAGCCCAAGCTTTAAACGATTCATATTCTGAATGGAATAATTGAATCCAACTATGTGCCATAGTTCCTACAGCAGGAGTATTAAACATTTGATCAGCAATGGTACAAGCTGTAGCCGAACATCCACCTATTATAGCTGCTCTAGAACCATAAATAGCACCATCATAACCCTGAGCACGCCTAGAACCAAATTCCATAACAGGTCTACCTTGCGCTGCTTTACAAATTCTATTTGATTTTGTTGCAATAAGAGTTTGATGATTAATTGTTAATAAAACCATTGTTTCTATAAATTGAGCCTGAATAATTGGTCCTTTAACAGAAACAAGTGGTTCTCCTGGGAATACTGGATTACCTTCAGGGATAGCCCAAACGTCACATTCAAATTTAAAATTTGAAATATAATCTAAAAAACTCTGTGAAAATAAATTTTTGCTTTTTAAGTATGAAATATCATCTTCTGTAAAGCTAAGGTTTGATAAATATTCAATAAGTTGTTGTACACCTGCCATTATACAATAGCCACCACCGTCAGGAACCCTTCTGAAAAACATATCAAAATATGCTATTTTATTTCCAACGTTATTATCTAAGTATCCGTTAGCCATAGTCAGCTCGTAAAAATCAACAAGCATAGTTAAATTTCTTGAATTCTTAATAAAGTTTTCATTATTCATTTTTGAAACCCCTCTACTATGTATAGTAATATATAGAGTATCCGATATGAAAATTAATTTATATATGTACAAAATACCGATAAATTTATGATCTTTCTACATATATAAAATATTAGACGAGTTGGAAACACTATAATTGATATATTTATTTTAATACGCTAAGGTGAATAATACAATAAAAAATAATCTTAGATTTGAAATTAGAGTTGTAAAAACAATAATAAATGTATAAGATATTGAAAAATTAACAATGATATGGTAAAATATACAAGTTGATATGGAGAGTGAATTAAATGCAAAAAATAAACTTAATAGATGAATACTATAGTGAAAGAGATAAACTAATTGAAAATAGATATAAGAATTTAAACGAAAAGCAAATAAAAGCAGTTTTGTCTAGTAACTTGAATTCTTGCATCATTGCATGTCCAGGGTCAGGTAAAACAACAACCTTATTGAATAGAGTGGATTACTTAGTTAATTTTGGACAGATATATAAAACAAATTTGAAACCAAGCAATTTAGATAATATTATTTTGGACATTATGAAACAGTATAATCAAAATAATACTTTAGAAAAAAAAGTAAAGACAAATAATATAGAAGAAAATAGAATCATAGAACTTATTAATAACTATAAAATTTCTCCAGGGAATATTATAGTTATAACTTTTACAAAAGCTGCAGCTATGAATATGAAAAAGAGATTTATAAAAAGTAACAAAAAGGAGGTAACCCCTTTCTTTGGTACTTTTCATGCCTTGTTTTATAAAATTCTACAGAGAGAAATAGGTAGAGTGAATATTATACAAAGTTATGAAAGCTATAATATTATAAAAGGAATACTATCGCAAGTAAAAGAAGAGACTAATGATGAAGAGATTAGAACTATTATAAATGATATTTCTTCATATAAAAAGTCTAGTTTAGATATGGAAATGTATAAAACACATATAAGCAAAGATGTATTTATCAAATGCTTTGAGGCTTATGAAGAATATAAGAAAAAAAAGAGTTTGTTAGACTTTGAAGATCTACAAATAAATGTGAGAGATTTGTTTTTAAATAATAAAAATATACTTATGAAATATAGAAGGGTTTTTAGATATATTTTAGTTGACGAGTTTCAAGATTGTGATGACATACAAGTAGAAATATTAAGGTTATTAAGTAGTGAAAATAATTATATATTTGCAGTGGGGGATGAAGACCAGTGCATTTATGGTTTTAGAGGATCAAAACCTGAGTATATGGTTAATTTTGATGGACTATTTTTTAATAGTAATAAATATTTTTTGACTATAAATTATAGATGTCCGCAAACGGTAATTAATAGTGCTAATTTTTTAATCAAGAATAATATAAAAAGAAATAATAAGAGAATGGATTGGTATAAAAATAATAGTAATGGTAATGATATACAAGTGTTTAGTGGAATAAATGAAAATAGTGAAGCTGATTATATTTGCAAGGAGATTCAAAAAAAAGTTAGTAATGGTGAATATAATTATAAGGATTATGCAATATTATATAGGACCAATCAGCTCTAACGAGCAAATTTATTTTATAGCTGTAGTAAGCTTAAATTTATCGTTTTAAATTTCAGAAAATTCTA
>NZ_JBTVVN010000067.1:0-14448 GCF_054819755.1 Clostridium sp. DL1XJH146 | reverse complement strand
GCAAATGAAATAGAAATAAAAATCCCTATCCCTGAGATTAAAAATCCCCAAGCTGATACTTTTTTATGTTTTTTAATCAATATAATTGAAACAAGCCCTAATATTGAAAAAATAAATGCTGCAAATGACAGTCCGCCAAGACCAGTTGAATCACCTGTAACTGCCTCTGATAAACCACCCATAAATACTGCAAAAAACGAACCTACCAAACCTGAAATAACTCCTAAAATTCCTAACACCATTTCACCAGTTCTTGAAATTGAATTTTTCATTTCTTTCCCTCCAAATATCTTATATAGTTTTTAACTATCTGTATAGTATCACGGGGTATAGGACAGAAATTGTCTGTTTTTAAATTTTATTGAAATGAATTTTCAAAAAATAAATATTTTGTAACAATATAATTAAATATTAATTATTTCTATATAAAGAAAAAAGCAGTTCTCTAAGGAACTGCATTACTAATAAATTTATTCTGTTTTCCATATTTAAATTGAGTATTTCATAATGAACAAAATTAATATAGACTGTTTATTATCATTAATATCATATTGCTAGTTACCCTTTAACAAAATCAATTCAACCTGCTCTGGTAACATCATTTCTTTTAATATAGCTGTACAATTAATAATCTCTGCATTTTCTTCACATTTATTAAACATTTCCATCATTATTTCATTATGATTAAAAACAGAGAAATCATTTCCAACACATAACAACAAAATTAAAGTTGAATACTTTTTAAGATTGTCCATTGGTTTTATCTTATCTATTAATTTGCTAACTGAACTAAAAATTATTTCATCATCATTTTTACTCTTAGAAAAATTCTCTACAATAAAACTTTTGTTTCCCATAACTTCTTTAAAATCTGTAGACTCAAACATATCACCCATATGTACTGTTGGAGATATTATTTTAGTGAATTCTACTATCATTTTACATAATGTATTAGGATTATTGTGGGCAACATATATATTGTTTGTATCTACGAAAGGTTTTATTTCCTTTTGATTTTCCTCTGTGTATATATTAATCACCGAATAAATATTAATACCATCTAATCTCTTTATTTCTTTTTCATATCCATTATCAGATAAATCGACAATAAGTATATACTCTCTTCTTTGCTCATTATTATCTGTAGGCTTTTCTGTAAGGAATTCCACTGGATACCTTCCAAAATCATCAATGTACATATCATTATAATACTCTAAAATATTTTCTTCCCACTTATAAATAAATCTTTCCGCTCTTTCTCCGATGAACAGAAAAGTAATTAATTTTTCTTCTGTATCGATCATATAATTGGACCCCTTCCTTTAATTTATAATATATAATACATATTATTTATTTTTTGAAAATAAAAAAGTTACCTATATTTATATTATATTTAATATTTGTCTTATTTGTGGTAATAACCCCTCTACAACATTCGTAATTTCATTTTCTTCATTTTCAATTAAATCTATACAATTTTCAGAAAAGCGCTTAAAGTTATATATCTTGCCCCCACGGTCATATATGTACTCCCACATAAGAGCTATCGGAGTATTTTTCTTAATATCTCCATTTACTGTAACTATTGCTTTTTTACATTTATCAAATATATCTGAGTAATTCTTTTCTACATTTTCAAGCGGAATTAATTTATAATTGCCTTCTTCTTTTCTGCAGAATGAATAATAGTAATACAGATTATCATATATTTCTATCCCAAAACTAAAATCAATATCATTTTCGAAATTCTTTATTAAAAAATTAAGCTTAGGGATTTGTTTTGAAATATAATAATTCTTCACTGCTGATTTATCAAATATTATTGTTTTGTAACCGGCTTTATTAATTTCTGTTTCAATATTATTAAAAAAGCTCATCATAATTTGTGATTTTGCTATTGGCAAAGATTGCTCAATTGCTATAGCACTTTCAAACACATCCTTATCTTTAACTAATAATTCCATTATTTCATTCAATTCATTACTCCCACATTCTTTATTTGACAATTTACATATTAATATTTTATATTGTCTTACTACTTCATAGAGATTTTGCATTTGTTTTATTTCTTTACAACATCTTTCTAACCATTCATCAATTTCACGAGGATAACTAATACAATAAACTGGATGCTTTAATTCTCCAATTCCTTTTTTAGGAAGATGATTGTCTAAGCTTAAATACAATATAAACATTTTTTCACTATCTCTGTTATAATATTTCGTCATTTTGTTATAGTAGTTCTCTAATTGTCTATCTTGGTCCTCTGCATATATTTTATTTTCAATAATGAATGTATAACCTGTTTTAGAAAATAAAATTAATACATCTATATTTTCTTTTTCTCTATAAACAATAGCATTATCAAAATCACTAATTTCAAAATTAGGTATAGTAACATCTAAATTACTATTAATAGTTTCAACAAATAATTTCAAAAACAAACCCTTTAAATTATGTGACCCTACAGGGTTTAAAAGCTCAAATATAAATTTTGAGTGAAGCATAACTTCATCATTCTCATGCCTTAATATTGTGAAAATATTAAAATCATTTTTAGAATAATCTTTCTTTATTATTTTATTTACATTATCTAATAACAATTTATCCATAAATATTATCACTCCTTTGTAAATGAACATTTCAACATAATAAATAGCTGAATATTCAAAAATAAAAGTTGCTTAAACCATTTGTTATCGTTAATATAAATCAAGTTCTTTCATTACTTTAATATAATTGCTTATATATGGTTTTAATACTTGTTTAGTATTTTCTAAAAAATCTTTTTTATTTGTTTTAAAACTCCAATATGCCCCATTATATGTTTCACTATCAAATTTACTATCATTGCTAGGCTTTAAATCTAATTCCATATATTTTTCTGAAAATTCATTTAATATCTTACTATTAGCTGAGTAATATTCTATTATAATTTCACTAGAATCAGAAAAAATATTTTCATATATTCCAATTGATACATCATAATTTGAAAATATACATTTGTTTATAAATAAATGATTCATTACAACGAAATATTCTCCTGCTGGATCTTTATAATTTTTCCAACCATTCGTTAGATCTTCCTCACATAATAATTCATATATTCTATTATAAATTCCATTCACAAATTCATCTCTTTCTTCTGAAAATGGAATATCATCTTTACTATAATTGCTAATAAAATCATCAAGCATTTCTCTTTTTTCAGGCATTATAATTTCAGGAACATTTGCACTATATTCATATATATCAATAGAAGATAAATTACATGCTAATCGTGCTTCTGCAGTACATTCTGGTACCACTAATATCAGGATAGGAGTAAACATTTTCTCTCCAAATATCTCTTTCAGAATTGAATTTTCAGATGAATATTCATTTATTATTCTTGCTTTATATTCAAGAATTTGTCCAATGTTTTCTCTGTAAAATGGTACTGCTTTAAATTCAACAATTACTGGTCTACCACTTTTTTTATCTTTTAATATTAAATCTGCTCTTTTATTTTCAGTAAGCTGGTATTCCATTCCTTTATTTTTAAGCTGTGGTATTATCTCATAATCTAAATTTAATAACCATGGGTAATCTGCTATTAAACATTGTACTTCTTTTTCACTCAAATCCAGTACACTTTTATTCATTTTGATACCTCCAAAATTTTGTTTATCACAAAATGCTACAACAATCATTAACACCAAACTAATAGTTAATTTACAAATTAAGTACTCACCAAAATAATTATATTAATTAATATAATTTCATAGTTACTTATTTTTTCCATAAAAACATCTTGTCTACATTTTATATTATTTCCAATAATTTATAAAGCATTTTAAGTATTTTTATATAAATATATACAAATTTGTAATAATAGATAGAACTACATGAAAAGATTTAAAAGAAAGCTAGTAAAAAGCTGCCGCTTATTACTAGCTAAAACACAAAAACTGATGAATTTTTCCCGAATTCATTTTCTCACAAGCATTCCTCTAGGGTCTAAATCAATTCAGGAAAAATTCTTTGATTAAAGTCTTCCAGTACAAGCATTACAAGCTCTAAAAGCGTAGAGCTTACAATGCTTGTACCGGAAGGGATTATCACTTTAGTAGGTTTTATTGCCGAAAATAGCTGGTGGACAAGCAAAACATACTATCACTCTAAGAAAGTATGCCAAGCTTGTCCACCAGCAGCTCTAACTCCACATTTATTAATAACCTTACCACTGTTATACCAGGTAGATTTATCATATAAGTTTATAATCCTACCATTAAAACAACAAATTAGCTTAAATTAAAGAGCTACAATATTTATTATTTTACTTCAAATATACCTATTACAATTATTATCACACTCATAGCTATATATACCACTACTGTCACTAATTATCTTTGCACTAAACCCCACCACCCAAAATACTTCAGCGTTTTATTGAGCATTTCTAAAGCTAGATAAATCTTTCGATTCCTCAAGCTTCATCTAGTTTAAGAACTGCACAATCCTCCGCCTTGTATTTAGGGTACCCGGTGGAGTGCCCTATGACATTATTTAGTGCCTTTACTATTATTATATCTGCTACTATTACACACCGAATACTTATATCAAGTCTTAATTTTCTGCCTAGAACTTAATTTTTTCATTATATTTAGTAACTGCAGCTAAGGGTGGACTAGCTTTTCAACTAGAAAAAGCATGTACAAGCATTAAAAAGTCTTGTCCATATCTTTCAGCTTCAAAGCTGGTCCACCTATTTGCCTACGAAGAAATTCTCTGCAGGTCCTCAATCGGAATTTTATAAACTAGCCCTGCCGGACTAATTTACAAAATAATTTAACACGGCCCACCCACCCTCCATTACTAGAATCTAATTATATATCAATTTCTTATATACACAATAACATAACGTTTTCCTTGCAGTTCTAATAAAGATTTCCCATAATTCCTTATCTCCACTCATACAATTACCTTCTCTTACTTCGTTACACATGCACCTTTTGAATTCATTGTATCAGCTAAATATTCCTATTAATCTAAAAGTAGTACAAGCCTGAAAATCAAACTTGTACTACTAGAATTTTACTGCATATAATTAGATATTTATAATATCTAGTATTCCAAAAATATCTATTTTATAACACAAAGTCAAAAGTCTTTCGATCTACTTTTTTAATATTTATTAACAATGATGTATAATGCCAAAAACTAAAAATAATTGGTTGTATTTTTTCAGAAAAGTCATTAAATATATCATCATATTCAGTTTCAATAATTGCTTGGTCTTTATTATAAAATAACTCTAATGCTTCTTCCATAGATTTTTCCTTAATGCTTTCTTTATTTTTAATAATAATATTAAGTGTTAGATTCAATGTATCCATCGTCTGATATGTAATTTCATCATTATTGTACTCACTAGAACTAAGAGAATTACATAACAACAAAAAAGTTTTACAAATTGACAACATTTCTTCATATGGATAAAGTGCATATCCATTATAATATTTATTCTCAAGTTTCTTAATAAACACATGTACTATATTCATATCTTTATGTTTTTCTTCCACTAATTTACCTAGGTCAACTTTAATCGGTTCGGTTACCTTGAATAATTTTGCTAATTTTTCACAATATCCATTATCATTCAATTTTTCAGCTGGCAAAACAATATTGAAATAGTTCCATTCTTTTGCTTTTTCTACTGCTGATGCAGTTCTATATGCAACACCATCAAAATTTTTATGCTCTCTTATCCAAAGTAACAATTGCTGTGGAAATATATATTCTTGAATAAAAGCATTATTTCTGCTTACAACTTGCATTGAGCATGCTACTCTTAGCGGATGGGTTACTAAGTATTTAATCAAATATAAATCTGTTTCATCTTTCTTTTCAGGTTCGTTATAATAATCTAGAGATATAGCACTAATCAAATTTACAGGTTTACAAGTAAAATTAATTAGCTTTATTCGTTCTTCTCCTAAAATATTAAAATCAAAAGAACAATAACTAAATTTTGTTGGCATACCACATTCGAACCAACAAAGTGGCATTCCAGTAGATAGGTACAGACAAGGATATCCTGGAATGCTATATCTATATGATTTAATTAGTTGTCGCTTCCCCATTGGTATATGAAACATATCTAATCGAGAATACTTATTTTCACCCGACCTTATTCTAAAGAGGTTTTTAAATGATTCATTCCCAATACACCTAATATTTTTAATATTTATATATTTTTCTATCCTTTTCATCATTTCCTCAAAGTAACTATAAAAGGTTTTCATATTTGCTGAATCATACAAATCAAATATTTCAATGATATCATTGCATAACTTTCTTATTATTGGTATTTTTTCTTCTACTAAAGAATAACATTCATCCCTCAAAAAACAATTAGACGATTTAATTAGTGCTTTTTCCAATGATTGAATATATTCATCAAAATAATCTTTTAAAAATTCCTTTACAGTTTGATTATTTCTAGAGACTGGGAGCCTATGTGTTAGTATAACATTAAAAATATTATCATCAGGTAACATAAATCCACCTCTTTCTTTAATTTATTCACCAATTTTATTCTTAAAGATAACTACTCAAAACACCCTTTCTACATTTTATAATATTTCCAATAATTTATAAAGCATTTTAAGTAAATTTGTAATATTATATCCAATTATGTAAATTAAGCTGTAACTTCCTAAGTAAATTCATAAGAAAAGCTCCTAAAAAGCTGCCGCTTATTACTCGCTAAAAGAAGAAAAATGATAAATTTTTCCCGAATTCATTTTCTCACAAGCAATCCTTTAGGGTCTAAATCAATTCAGGAAAAATTCTTTGATTAAAAGCTTCCAGTACAAGCATTACAAGCTCTAAAAGCAAAGAGCTTACAATGCTTGCACCGAAAGAAATTATCACTGTAATAAGTTTACTGCCGGAAAAGACTGGGGGACAAGCAAAACATACAATCAATCTAAGAAAATATGCCAAGCTTGTCCACCAGCAGCTTCAATACCCCACCTATTTCAGTACCTACAACTGTTCTCCTAGGTAGATGTTTCACTTCAAATTGTGGTTCAAACATTAAACTATATAACACTTATAATCACCAAACAACATCAGTAGACACAATACTATTCACATAATTATACCTCCTACTAGTAGTAAAAAGCCTTCTCTAAACTCCACCGTTCAAAATAAGTCCTTATTTTATATAGCACTTGAAAAACTATAAAAATCTTTCAGCTTGAGAGCTGATCCAGCCTTTTGGTATAAAATTCACACTGCCGCTCTCAATGGATTGTATACATAGTTCTTTTTCATTCATTAGAACACTTATCTAGTAAATCCTGTACTTTCTGTTTTTCCTGATTAATTAGTTCATAAAAATATTTCTTTGGATTTTCTCCAAAGTTTGGTTTCACTCTTCTACTTCCCTGATTTGCATTTATAATTTCTAGTATTTTAATGGAATCACCTTTAGAAAACAGTGTCTCAATTAAAGATTGTATTCCACCATCAGCATAGGTATTTATAAATATATTCTTTAAAAGAATGTCATTTGTAGCAAACATAAAAATATCATTCATAGTTTTTTCAGAGTAATGAAAACAACTCCAATTTGATAAATAATTGAGATCCCACGCCTGATTCTTACATCCTTTAAATATTTTTTCTATATCATTACTACCAGAATTTTTGGGTGGTTTAATCCCTATCTGGTTTGTAAATAGCATTGTAATATAAGAAATAGTACTTTCACAAATTAATAGGAATTTGTAATTCCATTCCAAAAAGTCCAGCATTTTTTCAATTGGAGATAAATTATGTTGTTTATATAAATAAACAACATGTAGCATTTCAGCAATATGCATAAGTAAATGGTCATCATCTTCGCTATAATTTATATCTGTAATAAAAGGCTCACTAGGTAATTGGCACGAAGGAATTTTATCAATTGCCCCTTCTGCTAAACGCAACCATATCATACTAGGATAGTACTCAAAAATATTATTAAATTCTTGCAATTCGACTTTAGTATCTATCTCATTATTAATTTTAGTAGCAAACTCTTTTAATGCGAGACCTGCACTTGCAGGATAATTATTCATAATTATCCATGTCATCAATAATGCGATTATCCTCATTTCTTCTTCATTTTTTAAATAACCGTCACGTGAAAGTCTCAACAGACTACTTAAGAGATTTCTATCAAGCATAATAATAATTCTTTTGCTATTTTTAAGACTCGATAGTGCTTTGAAGTCAATTTGTCCTTCTTGTGAATATCTTGGATGAAATATAAGTTGTAACTCACAAATTGTTTCCCAAATAAAATTGCATTCTTCTCCATCCATCGCTAAAACACTCATATTTACCTCCTACACTATAATCATATATAATTACGAAACTCTATAGTTTTATAAAACAACACTTTTAGTAATTGATTTAATCACATCTATTGCTTTCGCTACACACTATCTTAATGGAATCTTAGAGATTTCAATTTTTGTTTTATACAAACCACACGATTTAAGAAAACTCTTTAATTCCTTCTTATTTTGAAAACACTTTGGTCCTAGAATGATTTCAGTTACTAATGTATCGCTCCATATTTCTGATAAATTCATTGAATAATAACTTCTAATAGTATCCCCAAACATTCTATACTTTTTATTAGTTCTTAAAACCTGTAATTCTTTAGCCAGTTCAAATGTGTGTTTACCAATATTAAAGAATAGTTCTTTATCCATTACTGATGAATCTGTGTTGCGATTAAAATATTCTGATGTTTGTTCCGCTTCGCCTTCTTCCAAATAAACACGACATTCTTTTTCATTAGAAAATCCTAAGTGCTTAAATCGTGGTTTTAATGTTGATAAGGTTGTATAGTATACCATTGTAAAAATATGTTCTGCACGTGCTAAATTATTATTTGTAGTATCATTGAATCCATCTATTTTTGCCATAATTGATCCTTTAGCATACTCAACTTGTTCTTTATAAGAATATAATATTTCTGTAGTTTGAAGCCAATTAGCAACAATATCTGGGAGTGCATAATTAGAGAATAAATGTCTGATTAATTCAATATTCAATCCTATGCAAACCCCTTTACAATTATCTGCGTATCGCTCCCAGTGAGTAAGACTATCTTTATCCTCTACCAATGAAAGCCCATAATATTGATATTTAGGTCTAATCTTAATGTACTTTTTGTCATTTGGTGCATTCTGAATCTCTTTTAGCATTGCAAAATAATCTGTATCTTTATATTCTATTTTTAATTCCTCAATAGCTTGTTCTATAATATTTTTAGCAATTTTTAATTCCATTGAATCATTAGAAGATTCTAATGATGTTAACCAAAATGATCTGCTGTTTAAGATTCCATACAATGCTCCAACACTACAATAATGATAGACAACTTTATCTTTAAAGCCTAATGACTCTCTAAATTCTGTCTCATTCACTTTACTCCCTCCAAACGTAATCATTATTTCACAAAACGTCTTCACTTACTTAATTTACCTATTGCTGCAAAAATAAAAAAACATACATAACTCTTATGGTTTGACTCGGTTTCGTAGGCTTGATCACCTAAACCACGAACAATATATACGAAGCAGTAATATCTTTATTATATAGCGACTATATCGTAATCTTTGCAATAAAGACCCTATCTATTACTTTACCCTATAAGATGATTTTGAAGTATTAATACTAATATCACATGAATTATAACCATATTTGCTCAACAAGAAAAAAATATCATCTTCCGTTACTCGTGAACTTGGCCCAATATTAATTTCTGTTATAATATCTTTAATAAGCAATTTATCAAACGCTAAATCAACATACCCAATTATCTGGTCATCTCTAGCAAAATAATCAAGTGGACTCAAAACATAGTTATTAAATCTTTTTTTCTGAGTAAAAACTTCTTTTAAATAACCATCAAATGACTCTGTAGTCATGTCCGGAGAATATATAATTCTAACCTCATCTTCTTCTTTAAAAGACGGATTTTTCATGTAGCAACTAATCTCAGCTAAATCATCACAAACAACTTCGCAAAAAACATCAAATTCTTCAATAAAATACTCATTAAAATTATCACTCATTCTAATCGTGTCACTATCAAACATGCTTTTCATATATTTAATTGCATTTTGAACAATAAATTCTATTTCATCTACCTGATCAACTAAATCATATAAAACATCTTCAAAATAAACTTTATTCTTATCGCTATTAGCTTTAGAAATTAACTTTGAATTAAATCCAATGGAAACTCCTTTTCCATCATCCCCATATGCTCTCCATTGACTTAATAAATCCCCATTTCTTGAAAAACACGTAATATAACTTGAAATCTTAACATCATATTTAATCATTTCAAGGATATACTCAAGGTGATTGTGTATTCCTTTATCGTACCAATAATCTTCTTTTAAATTAATAGTAATTTCATTTTTCTCAAATGCTTTAATAAGTGAATCTTCCAAAATTTTAAGTATCCATTTTCGTTCCATATAATCATTTGTTTTACTTAAATCGCATAATCTTAAACTTTTATTTGAAATTATAGCTATAAATGTGTCTAAGCTACAATAATGATAATAACATCTGCTCATAAAAACCTCCATTAGGTACTAAGTATTGTTATTGTGTAATGGTATTACTAAATTCATAAAGTAAGTAATAATTTTTAAAATATCAACTATATATATAATATTTTTATTAATTAAAAAATCTAATCTTAAAAATACCTTGTCTACATTTTATAATACTTTAAATTATTAATAAAGCAATTTAAGTATATTTGTCATATTTTATCCATTTATGTAATACAAATTATATTATTTATATACTATATCCCAAGTAACGCTCCTAAAAAGCTACCGCTTAATACTCGCTAAAAGAATAAAAAGGAGGAATTTTTCTCGAATTCATTTTCTCACTGGCATTCCTCTAGGGTCTAAATCAATTCAAGAAAAATTCTTTGATTAAAAGCTTCCAGTACAAGCATTACAAGCTCTAAAAGCAAAGAGCTTGTAACGTTTGTACCGGAAGGGATTATCACTATAGTAAGTTTATTGCCGAAAATGGCTGGTGGACAAGCAAAACATACACTCACTCTAAGAAAGTATGCCAAGCTTGTCCACCAGAAGTCCTACCACCACACAAACTAAATTATTACTACAGTTATACCAGGTAGAATTATTATTTCTATTTATGGTCCTATCATCAAATCTACAAAACATTTATAATTACTGAACTACAGTGTTACTTCTATTACTGATAGTATACTCATTACCATTACTACACCTATACCTATAGCTGTATACATTACTACTATTACTAATAATCCTTGCACTAAACCCCACCACCCAAAATACTTCAGCGTTTTATTTAGCATTTCTAAAGCCAGACAAATCTCTCGATTCCTCAAGCTTTATCTAACTTAAGAACTGCACAATCCTCCGCCTTGTATTTAGTGTACCCGGTGGAGTGCACTATAACATCATTTAGTGCTTTTACTAGTATCATCACCACTACTAATACACACCGAATAATTTCCCAAGTCTAAGTATTCTGCCTAGAACTTAATTTTTTCATTATATTTAGTAACTGCAACTAAGGGTGGACTAGCTTTTCAACTAGAAAGTCATGTACAAGCATTAAAAAGTCTTGTCCATATCTTTCAGCTTCAAAGCTGGTCCACCTTTTTGCCTACGAAGAAATTCTCTGCAGGTCCTCAATCGGAATTTTATAAACTAGCCCTGCCGGACTAACTTATAAAATGATTTAACACGGCCCACCCACCCTCCATTACCGGATAATATGTATACACCGATTACTTATTCTGAGCTATAAATATTATTTATTTTTTTTAACTAAATAATTTTCCTCTTCAATTTAACTCGATTTTCACTAAATTCCCGGCTGTGGGCGGCGGGTGGGGCCAGTTTTAATCATTATTAGTCAAGCGTTATTGGACAAAGGAGGAAAAGCCAGTTACTATTTGGGCTTGTCCCCTTTGTCCAATGTTGCTTGACTAATAATTTCCTTCAGTTCTTTGCTTTTGCGCTCCGACGGGTACCCATAAGAGCAATTTGGAGGGCTGTGTAGCTCTTAGCTCATAAAAGGCTGGAGGTACGGAAGACTTAGGAGTTTACACATATGAAACTTAATTTGTACTTGTTCAAAACTCCATGCTTTTAGGAGTTATGGACTAGTACAAATTATTAGTTGAATTGTAAACTCCATTAGGGGCTTAGAGATACTCAGCAAAACAATGAAGCTAGTTGGGTGTCGGGAATTAGCGCCCAAATAAGTAGTAATAGCAGTAGTACCTATAATAAGAGCTATACCAGTAATAACAATAATAACTTTAACTACGCATTCTATTTTTTCTTTCAATTATTTTAGTATAATTATATGCTCTTCCTTTTCATAAACAAAAGGTCCTGAAATAATACATATACTAAAATCTCTATCCCCCATAAGAAAAGTAGTACTCTACTAGGCTAATGTTTTTTCGATGGACAAGCTTGGCATACTTTCTACTGGTGAGTGTATGTTTTGCTTGTCCATCGCCCTCTCTACCTCGAAGTAAATCCTAACTAAAAATCCTTCTCTCACTAGAGGGAGGACAAGAATTGCATGCTCTACTAAGATTGGAGCTTGTAATTCTTGTCCTCCCGATGGTTTTAATCAAAGATTTTTTTATAAACTTATTCGCAGAATTAGATTATAAAAAAATCATCCTTTTTCTTTCACTAAGTGTAAATAGCGATAGCTTTTTACACGCTTTCTAGGCAAATACTAAGAATAGTAACTTCTCAATGTTAGCTGCAGTTATTTCTCTTTTATTAGCGGCACAAAACTATGTAAAATGAAATACTTATTGTACTGCAATTTGTCAGTATAAAAAAATCAAGATAAATGAATAACTATTTATTTCAGCACTAAACTTAGACAAAAGAGGAAGGACAAGCTTTATAATCTTATGTTTTCAAGTTTATAAAGCTTGTCCTTCCGCTCATAAATTCAAAGAATTTTTTTAAATCGCTTTAGTGTAAAATTCAAATATATTCTTTGCTCTTTTAAGAAGAATATATTTTACTTTTCACGACAATGGATTAAAAAAAATTCATCATTTAGTTCTTTAATCTTTTGCACTCCACCGGGTACCCATAAGAGAAATTTGGAGGACCGTGCAGTTCTTAAGCTACAGAAGGCTTGAGGAATCGAGAGACTTATGGAGCTTTAGAAATGCTAGGTAAAACAATGCAGCTCGTTGGGTGGTGGGAATTAGTGCCCAAATCATTAATATTACTATATATACTAATACTACTATTAATAACATCTATAATACTCATACTATCTTAATTCCATTACTTATTAAAAAGTATTCTAATTTAGTGATCAATATTATTTAAATTTAAATATTTATCAATCTGCACTAAAAATCGAAGTAATGCACATACACCTTCTACGGCATCATTGAACTTGCTTTTTGAGTTTTCGATGGACAAGCTTGGCATACTTTCTACTATTGATTGTATGTTTTGCTTGTCCATCGACCTCTCTACCTCGAAGTAAATCCTAACTAAAACCCTTCTCTTACTAGAGGGAGGACAAGAATTGCATGCTCTACTAAGAATGGAGCTTGTAATTCTTGTCCTCCCGATGGTTTTAATCAAAGATTTTTTTATAAACTTATTCGCAGAATTAGATTATAAAAAAATCATCCTTCTTCCTTCACTAAGTGTAAATAGCGCTAGCTTTTTACACGATTTCTAGGCAAATACTAAGAATAGTGACTTCTCAATGTTAGCTGCAGTTATTTCTCTTTTATTAGCGGCATAAAACTATGTGAAATAGAATACTTAGTGTACTGCACTATTCAAGCAAAAATCAAAATCAAGACAAGTGATGTACTAAATAAAACAGCACTACATCTAGATAAAAGAGGAAGGACAAGTTTTATAGTCTTGTCTTTTTAAGTCTATAAAGCTTCTCCTTCCGCTCATAAATTCAAGGATTTTTTCACACTCTTGTTAGACCTAAAAGGAATACGTAAGAGCAATTAGATTGTAAAAAAATCTACCTTTACTTTTTATGATAGTGTTCTAAAATCCTTATAATTTAAGCTTGCTATTTGGGCCTCTAGGGTTTTAGTGAAACCCTAGAGGTGATCTTACTAATGATTATTATAATGCACAATAACTACTTATTTTTAATAGATCTAATTCATAAGTTTCTTAATTTCTTCCTCTTTCAATCCAGTTTTTTTTGCTATTGTCTCTACATCCAATATATCTAACAAACTCTTAGCAATTTCAATTGCTTTTCTATTCTCACCTTCTTTTATACCTTGTTTTATACCTTCTGTCTTAGCACTACTTATCATATTAGCTCTCTCATGTAGTGATTTTT
>NZ_JBTVVN010000066.1:0-14484 GCF_054819755.1 Clostridium sp. DL1XJH146 | reverse complement strand
TTAATAATTTCTTGCTGCCGGACCGAAGTATTTCGGCGACTCGTATATAATATCAAATATAAATAGCCTTGTCTTTCAATAATTAGCTCTCTACTGAAATTATTCCATACATTCTACATATTACTCTATATATCTACATATTAATTATATTGACACACCACGATTAGTTTTCCTTATAATATTCAATTTACATTCCAAAGTACAGCCTTTTAAATGTTTTTTGCCATAAAAAAATTATACTAGTTTACATACTAACGTATATTTTTAGCAAGCATTGATATAAATTTATACATAAATATTACAAAATGCTTTAGATAATAGTCCACGGCTTCAGATAATTCTTTTTATTCTAAAAAAAAGCTTTAATTAAATTTTATTATATTTTAAAGTCTGTACAATATTCTAAATTTCAGTAAACTTCATACATCTATGCTATAGAACAACAATAGAATAAGAAAAGAATAGTTCACTAATACAACACATTTGTATTGCACACTTATTTCCTCTTTTATCTTTCATCTTTCATCTTTCATCTTTTATCTTTTATCTTTCATCTTTTATCTTTTATCTTTTATCTTTTATCTTTCCCCTTTTCACCAAAGGTGAAAAGTTCTCTAATCTTTAATAAATTCAAAGATTTTATGACGAAGGAATAAAATCTTCCTTCTCTTCACTCTTCACACTATCTTTAAATTAAAAAAGTATTTCATCTTTGTAAATTCTCAACTAATTCTTCATTATTTTAATATTTCCTTTATTAGTTTTCATTGTTACTTTATTTTCTCCATCTTTATACTGTCCTACAAGGCCTTCTTCAACAGGTATTTCACTTATGGGAAGTAAAAAGTCACTCTTAACATAACCATCTATTACTCTTGAATCAATATATAAGCCTGAATCTTGTGGTAAATAAATATCAAGATTACCCTCTTCAGTAATCATATTTATAGTATTACCATCAGTTCGTTTATAACTAATATTCATATCACATAAACCTGAAAAAACTTCAATATTTCCCGCAAATTTTTTCAGATTTAACTCACCAGAAGTATAATCAAAGCTTGTACTTACTGTATCAACATTATTTCCATTTAATTTTACTTCATTATATACACCCCTAATAAACTTCACAATAGCATCTTCTAAGTCTATATTTGATTTAATACTACTTAATTCAAGTACCTTTAAATTTACACCTATAATTTGTATCTTAGAATCATATGAATTAATAGATATATCTTCATTATAATCATTTGGTATAGTTATTGATAATGTTAACTCATTTTGTGAACTATTTAATTTTTCATTATTTACTTCTAACAACATTTCACCATTTTCTATATTCGAAATTATTTTTGCCTCTACCCTATCTTCTTTATTATCATGATATAGAACACTTCCATAAAGCTCTACGTCAATTGTTTCAATATCCTTTGAAATAACATTTATATCTATATCATTACAACTTACAAGTATTTCATTAATATTATCCATAGAAAATTCCTGTTTATTCTCTACTATTGTCTTTTCTATTAGTTCATCATCTTTACATGCTGAAAAAATTAATACACACATAAGTAAACTAATTATCACTATGTATTTTTTTAATCTCAATTCACCACTTCCTTAAATAATTTATAGTTATCACCCTATAAATTAATATTATAAAAAATTATATATTAATAATTTTACTATACTTTCATGCTATTTACTATTATGTTATATTATAAATAAAAAAAACATAAATTTATGCTCTTTTGGGGGAATTGTAATGTCAAATTTACTAGAAATTCATAATAATATCAAAAAAATATGCAATAGTTATTCAAATGATAGTACTAGTGGCTATGTATTTGGAAATGGTCCAATTCCTTGTCCTATATTGATAGTAGGTGAAGCTCCTGGTAAGACAGAAGTTGAATTAGGAAGACCTTTTGTTGGAAAAGCTGGCAAAACTCTTGATAAATATTTAGAAATCGCTCAATTAGAAAGAAATGACGTAAGAATTACTAATACTTGTTTTTTTAGACCTATTAAAATCAAATTTAATCAAAACGGAAAATCAACTATAAGTAATAGAACCCCTAAAGCTAAAGAAATTGATTTGTTTAGAGAAGTTCTTGATGAAGAAATAAGACTAGTAAATCCTAGAATAATTATAACTCTAGGAAATATTCCATTAAGAAGATTCACCTCATATAAAGCTATAGGAAATTGCCACGGAAATATTATTTTTAGTGAAAAATATAATTTAGATATCTTTCCCATGTATCATCCTTCCTCTTTAACCTATAATCGTAATGAAGAATTTGAAACTAAATATAGGGCTGATTGGAAAAAGTTAAAGAAAAAACTAGATTCAATAGTCTTATAACCATATTAGCTAATCTACAATACTGATTTATGTTTATTTTCAAAAAAGATGCTTTAGTTAATCTAAAACATCTTTTTTCTATATAAAATTTTACATTGCTAATATTTTACTAAGAACTCACTTAAAATTGTTATTGTACTCATTATATCATTTAAATTACATATTTCTTTGCTTGTATTACTGTATCTACAAGGTATTGCTATAAGGCCAGTCTTTATTCCTCCGGCCTCTTTATGAATAATTCCACCTTCATTAGTATCAATTCCTATATTATATTGAATTTTAACTTTTTTATTTTCAGAAATTTCATCTAAAGTTTCTTTAATTTCATGATGTATTATTAAACTCCTATCATATATAGAAACTACAGGTCCACGTCCCAATTTCACTTTTCCTTCGCCACCTAAATAATCATCTGCTTCTATAGTATCTAGTACAATACATCCATGTGGCATTATATCAAAAGCCGCTGTCCTAGCACCAGATGAAGCAAGCTGCTTTCTACTAGAGAAAACAAAATAAATTTCATTACAAAAGTCTATATTTTGCGATAAATCTTTAATTATTTCCAGGAAAACTAATACACCAGTTCTAGAAGATAAGTTTGGAGAAAGAATTCTTTCATTTTTATTATATACAGTTCCATTTATTTTACCTATTGAACCTGGTCTAATATATTTTTCAAGTTCTTCTTTCGTAGATATGACAAAATCAACAAATAAATCTTTTGATGTTGGATTTTCTTTAACTGAACATATTCTTCCTATTATATTATTCTCAAACTCAATTATTTCACCTATATAACTCTGTACTTTATAATTACCAATTGGCATTACTTTAGCAAATCCACCTTCATCTATGCTTGTTATCATGAGGCCTATACTATCCATATGAGTAGTTAGCATTATTTTTCTGCTACCCTTTCCTATCTTTAGTATAAGATTATCTGTTATATCTTCTTTAATCCACCACTTAATTGAACTTTCTTTAAGTATATCTTCTATTTCATTCTTTATAATATTTTTAATGTTTTGTTCTTTAGTACTTACCCCAAACTCTTTAACTAATCTGTTTAATAGATCAATCATAATATTCCTTCCTTTTTACATTATTCTTAAGTATTCTTTTAAAAGTATTACTGTATTTTCATAATCATCATAACTACATATACTATTAGGGGAATTTAAATATCTACATGGAATTCCTATTTTTACTGTTCTACATCCTCTACCGCTTACTGCAAAGGTATTTGGATATAATTTTTCATCTCTTTCACTTATTGACTGAATATTAATATTATTTTTTTCTGAAAGTGTTTTTAAAATTTCAATAGTTTCAATGTCATAAATATCATAACTATCAATAACAATTAATGTAGGACCCTTTTTTAATTCACTTACATAATTATCACTATTAACACCCGGAATATCATTACTCCATATTGGTCCTATAGAAATTACTATATCAGGTTTTATTTTATAGCTAGAAGTAAATGCGCCTCTCATTCCAACTTCACCCTGTGTATTAAAAATACCATATAGATCACAATGATAATTTTCTTTTAAAATGTCTAATAAAATAGAACATCCAATTCTATTTCCTACAGCCTTACCTTTTATAAGCTTATCACCAAATAAATTATAATTTGTAGCAAAAACCGCGTAATCTCCTACAGAAATAATTTTTTCAGTTTGTTTTTTACTATATGTTCCTATATCTATGAATAGTTCTTCAATAGGATATATTTTACCTCTCTCTTCTTTTGTCTGCAAATGTATTGGTTTAATACCTATTATTCCAGGTATTTTATTTTTTCCTATAAAAATTTTTTTACCTGGTATAACCCTCTTATCTATATTTCCCAAAGTAAAAAACTTTAAAGTACCATCCTCATTAATTGTATTTATTATAAATCCTATTTCATCAATATTAGTAGTCAAAGCAATTTTTATTCCTTCACCCTTTTTATGGGCAATAATATTACCCATTCTATCTACTACTAAATCATCACAATATTTAGCTGCTTCATTTTTAACTAATTTCCTTACCTGACCTTCATAACCTGATGGTGAAGAAGCCCTATCTAATTCTTTTAAAAACATAATATGTCCTCCAAATTCTTTGAATCTAGATATTCAATTAATTTAGAAATTAATAATCCAGTATTTTCAATATCCTGAGTATTAATAAGTTCTACTGCTGTATGCATATGTTTTATTGGTAATGATATTAAAAGTGTAGGTATACCTTCTTTTGTTATTTGTATATCCCATGCATCTGTACCTGTGTTTCCAGGTTCAATTTCAACTTGATATGAAATCTTATTATTCTTTGCTATTTCAATTATTGTTTCACTAAGTTTAGGGTGAATATTAGGACCTATACAAATAGCAGGTCCATTTCCTATTATATTTTCTCTTTCTTTATCTCCTAGTAATCCACTGTCAAATGTAGTATCAATAGCTATGCCAATATCAGGATTTATATTATATGAAGCCATTTTAGCTCCTCTATGTCCTACCTCTTCTTGACAGGAACATACATAATAAATATCCATATCTATTTCTTTTTGTTGTAATTGCTCTGCACACTTGTACATAGTTACAATACCTGCACGGTCATCTATGCTCTTACTTGCTACATTATTATTAAATAACTCTACGAAATCTCCTTTTAATGTAATAAAATCTCCTACTTTAACAAATTTCATTAATTGTTCTTTTTCAAATCCTGTATCTATAACCAAAGAATTTATATCAAATTTTCCTTCTTTACTTTCCTTGTCAAAATAATTTACTCCTATTACCCCGGAAATTTTTTGTTTCCCATGTATTACTACTTCATTACAAACTATAGCTTTATTATCGATTCCAATAGATTTAAATTTTATAAATCCACCATGGCAAATCTCTGTAACTAACATAAATATTTCATCTAGATGAGCCATAAGCATAATTTTACCCTTATTCTTGCCCTCTTTATGAATTATTATATTATTCATATCATCAATTGTTACTTCTCCAAATTTTTGAAATAGATTTTTTATTGTTGGATACATAAAATATTCTCTACCACTAGGTGCATATCCCGATGTAAGTTCTTCCAGTAGTCTTTTAGTCTCCATAACTACCCCCGATATTTGACTTTATATAAGCTGAATTACTTTACTCCAATTGCCTCAACCCCGTTAGCTAAAGCTCTTGCAATCTTATCTTGATACTCATCACTTTTTAGAAGATTATCTTCTTCTTTGTTAGACATAAATCCCATTTCAACTAGCACAACAGGTACTGTAGACCAGTTAAATCCAGAAATATCATCTCTTTCAATCAATCCTCTGTTTTTTATCCCTACTTGACTGCACATAGCATCTAAAAGAAATTTACCATAGGCCTTACTCTCACCATAAAAACTTGAACAATATTGATTGTTAGATGGTATTAACATGGATGCACCTTTAACTGATTGATCATTTGAACCATCTGCATGAATTCTAATAACTAAAGCCGCTTCTGCGTTATTTCCTATCTTAGCTCTTTCTGAATTAGCCATTACTGTACTATTTTCTGTTTTAGTCATAATTACAGTAAATCCCTTTTGCTCAAGATAGCCTTTTAATTTTTGAGCTACTTGCATATTAACCACATATTCTGGTGTCTTTGTAAATGCACCATAAGCTCCACCTGTTTGTTTATATTTTGTAGTACTAGCACCTGGTCCTATTGGTTCTTCTGATAAATCTGCTTTAGTTGCATGGCCTGGATCTAATACTATAATATTATTTTCCAATTTATAATCAATACTTGATACTACCATTTCATTAAGTTGTGTATTTACATTTACTGCTTCTGCTTCATTTGCTTTTGCTTCCGCTTCTGCTTGTGCTTCAGCTTCAGCTTCTGCTTTTGCTTCTTCTTCTGCCTTTGCTTCTGCTTTTGCCTTTGCTTTTGCTTCTGCTTCAGCTTCTGCTTTTGCTTCTTCTTCTAATTTCTGTTGTTCTTCTATCTTTTTTTGTTCTACTTCTTCTTGTGATTCTTTTTCTTCTTCTATATTTTCTGTTTCTTTTAAACTATTATCCTGATTTTCTGTGTTTCCATTTACACTAACCACATTTTTTGTTTCATTTATTCCATTATTACTTCCACAGGCAGTAAGCATTATAATTCCTAAAAGAATTACTAACCCTATTTTTATTTTACTCATATTAGCCTCCCTAAATTAGTATAATTACAAAATAGATTACAAAATTAATCAAACTTTAATTTACCTCTCAATATAAATTCTACCATCAAAATAAAAAAAATGCACCTATAAGCGCATTTAAATAGTTCTATTTCCTCTTTCAATAGCACATAGACCTGTTCTCACAATTTCTTTGATACCATATGGTCTCATTAAATTTATGAAAGCCTCTATTTTACCTTCATCACCAGTTATTTCTATAGTCATACTTTCACTATCCATATCAACTACATTTGCTCTAAAAACATCAACATTTTGTAATATATAGGTCCTATTATTTATAGTTGCATGTACTTTAATTAATAGTATTTCTCTAAAAACACATTCTTTTTCTTCTACCTTTTTTACCTTTATTACAAAAATTAATTTATTAAGTTGTTTAATAATCTGCTCTAGAGATTTTTCATCACCTAAAAGACATATAGTCATTCTAGATAAGTTATTATCTTCGGTAACTCCAACAGTTAAACTTTCAATATTATAGCCTCTTCTACTAAACAATCCTGATATTTTACTTAAAACACCTGAATAGTTTTCAACTAATACACTAATAATATACTTTTTCATATAAATTGCCCCCTAAAGTGTACTTACTCCCCTATCTACTTTATATTCAACAAATATAGCCCCTTTTGAATTAATAATTCTTTCAAGAGATTCATCTACCTTATCACTTTCTGTAACTTTTAAAGTTTCTATTCCATAGGCTTCTACTAACTTGATAAAATTTGGCATATTTTTAACATTTACTCCATAATTATCATTAAACATTTTGTTTTGTATCTCTCTTACCATTCCTAAACCTGTGTTATTAAATAAAATCATTTTTATATCAATATCATATTCTAAAATGGTACCTAACTCTGCTAAGCTCATTTGAAAACTACCATCCCCAAATATCGATATTACCATTTTATTACTATTTGCTAACTTAGCTCCAATTGCTGCTGGTATGCTATATCCCATGGTTCCTAAACCACCTGATGTTAAAAACTTCATATCTTCTTTCATATCTATATTCCTAGCGGCCCAAATTTGATTTTGTCCTACATCTGCTGTAATTATGGTATCTTTCGGAATATATTTTGAAAGTTTTTTTAAAACTTCTTTAGGGTTTACTCCTTCTTTTCCTTTTATACTCTTTTTTTCATTTAATTCTATCTGTTTATTAATATTATTTTTGTTTAACTTTATCGCTGCTAACCAATCTTCAATATTTATGCTATCTATTTCCTTGTTAATATCTCTTATAACTTCTTTAGCATCTCCAACTATAGGGATACTAAATTCTAAATTTTTACCAAGCTCCGCTGGGTCTATATCTATGTGAATTATATCTTTGCTCTTGTTTATGTCTTCTATGGACGTTACTGCTCTATCTCCCACTCTCGCGCCTATAATAATTACTAAATCTGATTCACTCATTGATTTATTAGCTATTTTAGTGCCATGACTGCCTATTAATCCTATATAACTTTCATTTGTGTCTGGTATACAACCTTTGCCCATTAATGTATGGACAACAGGAATACCTGTTTTATCTACAAATTCTCTAAATTCCTTCTCTGCATTTGAAAGAAAAATTCCACCGCCTACACATATGATTGGTTTTTTACTTTTTTTGATTCTTTCAATTGCCCTTATTATTTGCCTTTTATTACCATTTACTGTAGGTTTGTATCCTCTTATATTTATTTCCTTTGGATATACAAAATCAATTTGCATCTTTTGTATATCAAGCGGTATATCTATTAGTACTGGTCCCGGTCTACCTGTTTTTGCTATATAAAAAGCTTCCTTAAATACGCGTGGAATTTCTTCTTTATCTTTTACTAAATAATTATGTTTAGTAAAAGATTCCGTAGCACCAAAAATATCAGCTTCTTGAAATGAATCTTTACCAATATTTGATGTTTTCACTTGCCCCGTTATTATTACCATTGGAATTGAATCCATGTAAGCTGTTGCTATTGCAGTAATTAAATTTGTAGCACCTGGTCCTGATGTAGCTATACACACTCCTACTTCACAAGCGGACCTTGAATAACCACTTGCACAGTGTCCTGCTGCTTGCTCATGCTTAGTTAAAATATGTTCTATTTTTGATTTTCTTAAATCCTCATATATATCTAGTACAGCAGCTCCTGGATAACCAAAAATATTTTTAATTTTTTCCTCTTCCAAACATCTAATTATAGCTTCTGAAACTTTCATTTTCTAGCCCCCTTAAAATGAAAAATAAAAACCTCACTATATAGTGAAGTTTTTATACTTAATATTTTTTTGTATTGTTCAAAGAATACCATATGTAATGTTTTGATTCAATTAAGAATAATATCTACTTAAATGCCAATATTATTATAATTTAATTAGAAAACCATTTTTCTTGAATTAATAAAAATTTTTTGCTTTAATCACAAACTTTATAAAATATTTTATGGTCTTGCCATTTGCCATTAATATATAAATATTTTTTACTTATACCTACCTCTTCAAATCCACAAGCTTTTAAAACTCTCTGTGATTTAATATTATCTATCAATGTAGTGGCTTCTATTCTATGAAGCTCAATATCATTAAATGAATAATCCAGTGTTAAACTTACAGCTTCTTTCATATATCCATTACCCTGTTCTTTTTCGTCGATAGAATATCCAATAAATGCATTTTTAAATGATCCAAGTACTATGTTAGATATTCTTATTTTCCCAATAAGCTGTCTGTTTTTATAAATACCAAAAGCGATACTTGTATTATTTATGAATTGTTTATATCCTTCTACTAATGTCCTTTTCTGATATTCATATGTATAAAAATCTTCTTCACGTACTGGTTCATAAGGTTCTAAAAATTTTCTATTTCTAGTATAATATCGCAGCATATCCTCTGCATCCTCAGGTGTAAGTACTTTTAACTCAACATTTTCACCTTTTAATCTAAAAACATTTATACAATCTCCAACCTTATAGTTGTCATAATCTAATCCTAAAATTATTTCATCTTCTTTTCCATTTTCCGTACTAATAGAATTTCCTGCTATACCTTCTAAATTAAAACCAAGTTCTGCAAAAATATCAATATTAATATATAAGCTTGCAATAATAGTTATTTTTTCAATGTTTTTATTTTGATATAGTGATTCAATAAAAATTTGAAGTGCTTTTTTAAATTCATGTACATATTTTTTGTCATCTTTATAGAACTTAACTCTTAAGAGAGAAAATTTATTTTCCTTACTTAATTCTAAAACAAAAAACTGCCCAATAGTTATCCCCATATTATCTTTAATTATATATTCATTCTCTCTTATCTTATCAATTTTAATCTTTAATTCTTTTTCGGCTATCATTGTCTTCTCTCCTTGATTCTTATACTATATCTCTACTAAGACATTTCTATTAAATCTTTTATTACTTCACCTGCAATTATTAACCCTGCTACAGAAGGTACAAAAGATATAGATGCTGGAGTAGATTTTTTCCGTATATTATAATCACTAAGTTCTTCTTCCTTAAAATTAGGTTTTAATGGCTGTTCTTCTGAAAAAACAACTTTTAATTTCTTTATTTGTCTTTTTTTTAATTCTCTTCTCATTACTTTAGCGAGAGGACATGTCTTTGTTTTATATATATCATCGACCTTAAATTTAGTAGGATCTAATTTATTTCCCGTACCCATACTACTTATAAGTTTTATATTATTATTATCACACCATACAGCAAGTTCTATTTTTGATGTAATTGTATCTATAGCATCTATAACATAATCCACCTTACCTTTTATTATTTCACTGAAATTACTTTTTTCAATAAAAACTTTATGTATTTCAACATTACATTTTGGATTAATGTCAAGAATTCTTTCTTTCATAGTCTCTACTTTCGATTTACCTACTGTTTTACTGGTTGCAATAATCTGTCTGTTTATATTAGTAATATCTATAATATCTTTATCAACTAATACAATATTACCTATTCCTGCTCTTGCTATTGACTCACAAGTAAAACTTCCAACACCACCGATTCCTAATATAACAACTTTTTTTTCGCTAAGTAAATTTACTTTTTCTTCTCCTATAAGTGCTACCGTTCTTTGCAGCCAAACTTCCATTGATATTCTCCTTAGTCTCATAAATTCATATACTATCTCATATTATAATACATTTCCCTGTGTCTAATATTATATGTTTTATAATACTTACTTATATTATATCAAACTTTATTCAGTTCTATTATATTATTTGCATAAAGATTAATAATAAAGTTTTGAACTATTTAATCGCTTTAAATAAAATATATCCTAATAATTTAATATTCATAAGAACAAAAATAGGAAAGTATACATCATACTTTCCTATTTAGTAAAAAGATCAGCCGCACATTTAATTTTTTTTAACTAATAAAAAGAACAAGCATAGAATAAATTTACTTCATCTTAAGCTTTGCCGGTCACCTTAATAAACTTATCTTTATCAACTTTATATATTTTTTTATGAAATTTATATTTTCGATTCAATTACCATAAAAAAAGATATAAATACTTGGTCTTTAAAAATATTTTGGGATACTTTTTATCCTTAATATTAGTATATTCATAATTTATATTATTGTTATTAAAATTTATCCTAATAATTTTTATTTTATTTATTCAATAAAAAAACCTGCATTTGTGCAGGTTTTTTCTATTTTTCATCTAACTCTGATAGTACTTCATCAAATAAACCAGCTTTACATTTATCGTCAACGAAGTTTTTACAATTTTCACAACTAGTTTGAACATTTGAATTTGCTCTAGATATAAATCCTTGCGTTTTCATTTCATACCCAGGACATTCCTTTGCAACTGCCAATAATTGCTGATAAGTAGCCATAATATACCTCCTATTTTTTTAATTCATACTTATTGTATCCTTAATCTTATGGAATAATTCCTTAGTACATTCCCCATCTACAAAATTCTTGCAATTATCACATGATGGAGATAAATCTGCCATACTAAAAAGGTTAAGTATTGATTCTGGAGTATATCCTGAACAAATTTCAGCTACTATTTTTTTTACATCTTTTGAAACCATAGTACACCTCCAAAAATTATACTATTAGTTTCTCTAAACTATATAAAAATATACTAGTTTTTTCTAATTATTAATAATCACATAGATAAATCATCACCATAGTAATCAAATTCTAAAACTGATTCAGTCTCTCTACAATATTTAGTAATCAAACATTCTCCTAGATTTCTAGGACAATTTCTACACATACAATCAGTTGCATCTCCATTACATTGCTTGTTTTTAAATAGGTCACACCTTTTACAATTCTCTGCTACTATCATTTTTTTCCCCAACCTTTTATTATTATTTACTCATCTATAGAAAATTCTTGACCATAAGCTATTTTAGAAACTTCTTTTTCTAATTCTACTAATTTTACTCCTTTTAAATCAATATTTTCAATTATTGATTGCCCTAATTCTTCTTTAGCACATCTAAAAAGATAATTTATTGCTTGTGGCCTATATCCCATCACTCTTGCACCTATTGTATCTATCGCTACAGCATCCATACTTGCTAGTACATAATTTGTGTTTTTAGCTATACCTTTTGATGGACCAGTTCCAATCATTATAGGACTTAAACTGAGTATTGATAAATCAATAGGAATTTCTCTAGCCATAGAAATTATAAAATCATGAAGGTCGTCATGTATTCCTAGATTTTTTTTGGGATATCCATGAATTTCCGCTGGTGGCCAAGAAAGTGCAATATTTTTAATACATGCTGACATTGTTGCTTCCTCATGAGTTTTTAATTGTGTGAAAGAAACAATTATAGTTGCCTCATTAATAATCTCATTAATTTTTGTACTCTTTATCAAATTTCCCTTAAGGTTTATATCTACAAATGGTCCAAAATTCAAATCAATAAATTCAACTTTTTCTTCATTAATTATCTGTTCATAGCCTGTTTTTTTAAGTACTGTTGAAGTATTAACTCCACCTGAACCAGCAGCAACAATTATCCTTTTTGGCTTTTTTTCCTTGAATAATTTAATTACTTCCCTTAAAGATTGCTGTCCTACTACAGAACCTTGTTCTGGAGGATTTTTATTTACCATATTCGCTGTTATAACAACAATATCATTACTATTTACAAAGCTATCCATAGGAATATAACTTATAGCATCTCTAATTGCTAATTTCTCATCCTCATTTTTACCACAACCAACTATAGTACTTTCTATCTTTCTTTTTCTAATCATAAAAAATCACCTCAACCATATTATTGCCATATGATGGAGATGAAATTCAATTTATTTTAATCTGTCTATTACTTTCTTCATCACTTTTTTTCCTATATTATCTTCTTTCATTTCATCTAAAGCAGAATCTATATCACACCAACCAACCCAATAAACTTCATCTGATTTTTTTATATTTCCAGCTAAATAATCCGCCATAAAAGTAATCATTAATAAT
Organism: Clostridium sp. DL1XJH146; assembly: GCF_054819755.1. Lineage (NCBI taxonomy): Bacteria > Bacillati > Bacillota > Clostridia > Eubacteriales > Clostridiaceae > Clostridium > Clostridium sp. DL1XJH146. Next base: position 1,388 of record NZ_JBTVVN010000066.1, on the reverse strand, counting down.
TCCTTTTTTTCAACCATATCACTTCCTAAATATACAATATTGTGGATATCTAAGTTAGTCTCTTCTTTAACCTCTCTTACAACTGTTTCCTCAATATTTTCCCCTACCGATACATATCCAGAAGGAAGTACTTTTGAATTTTTATATATGTATGGTTGCTTCATAAGAAGTACTTTATCTTCCTTTATTATAGCAACTACAACACAAGGTTTAGGTAAATCAAAAAATATTTCTTTATCTATCGGGCAGTATGGTACCATACCTTCATCCCAACTATTTATCAATTCTAACTTGTTTCCACATATAGGACAATACTTATATTTCATATATAACTCCCTAATTTTCATAATACAACTTTTATTTCTTTATTCAATTGTATCGAATTTTCACAAACATTACAATCATAACAAAAAACATCTACATCATTTAATCTAGCGAGCCTAAGTGCATCTCCAAATTTTTTATCCATCTTATAATTAGGAGAAAAAGTTTTAGCATCATCTAATTGGATCAAAAATAATACTCCTGCCCCCATTCCTTCTTTTTTAACATCAATGAGTTCCAATAAATGTCTTGCCCCTCGTTCTGTAGGCGCATCTGGAAACATACATATACCTTCATTTTCTAATGTTACTCCTTTTATTTCAAGAAAATAATGTTCTTCTTCTGTAGATAACTTAAAGTCAAATCTACTTTTACCGAAAGTTTTTTCCCTTTTAATTGTCTTATATTTTAATAGCTTTTCAATTCTTTTATTTTTTAAAGCTTCATCTACTACTTTATTTGGGACTTGTGAATCAATATTAATTAATTTATTACCTTTATATCCAGCTATCAAGCTATATTTTGTTTTTCTGTCAGGGTTCACTGCTCTTTCTAGTACGACATTACAACCAGGAATCAGTATTTCTCTACATCTACCTGTATTAGGCACATATACATATAATTCTTCTCCTCTTAAATTTACATAAGCACCAAATCTATGAGGTCTGTTAATAAACTTTGCTATTTCTGTTTTTCCTTCATAAATCATATTATTTGCCTCTTTTCCACAATTGAACGTTATTTTTTATCAACAGTTGTTCATAAAATTTATTAAAATATGTGGATAATGTATAAGAATATCTTACCCCTTAATATATTATATAATAACATTGTTTATTATATTGTAATATATTAAGATGTTATACGTTTTATAATATCTTAATTTTAAAATAAATTAAAGGTTTATTTAGATTTTAATCACCAATATTTAATAATAAGGCTATATTTAAATAACAATAAGCACTTTGAAATATAATTTAAAATAAATAAAAAGGGGCTGTCTCAGAATAGAAAACTGAGATAGCCTCAGTTTTTTATTTTTTTAATGAAAAAACGAGCCACAA
>NZ_JBTVVN010000065.1:0-14521 GCF_054819755.1 Clostridium sp. DL1XJH146 | reverse complement strand
GAGCTTATTCTATAGAACCAATTGAACATATCATATTTGATATTGATTCTACGAACTTACAAACTTTTGGTAAACAATATGGCGCAGCCTTTAATTATCATTATGGGTCAAATGGTGATTTAATTAAAGCAGAGCTATGCTCAGAAAATGTTTATACTTCAAGGAAAGTAGTAAGTTTTATTGGCCCAGTACTAAAAAATACTTAAAGGAATATCCAAGTGTAACTAGATGTATTCGTCGAGATAGTGGGTTTGCAGTATCTGGATTATATGAACTTGCGGAGCAACTTGAAACATTATACTCCATTAGATTAAAAGCAAATGCCACTTTATATAAATTAACTTCAAAGTTTGAGAATAAACTAATAGAAAAGTACAAGGGAAATCCATACGATTATCAAGTGATTTATGAGGAATTTCAATATAAAGCATCGAGTTGGGAAAAAAATCGTAGAGTAGAAGTGAAAATAGAAAAACCCGAATGGCAAATAGGTTATCACTATACTTTCGTTGTTACTAATATGACTGTATCACCTAAGAATATTATAAATTTTTATTGCAATCGTGGTACCATGGAAAACTTTACAAAAGGGGGCAAAAATGGTTTTGCTTTCTGTAAAATGAGTAGCAGAAAATATCTAGCTAATGCTAATAAACTACAAGAAATGGTTTTAGCTTATAATTTGAATAACCTATTTAGAAGATTGTGTTTCAGCAAAAACATCAAAGAAAACAGGATTGAGACCATACGTATGAAAATAATAAAAGTAGCAGCTAAAGTAATTAAAACAGGTCGATATTTAAAATTTAAACTTTGTAGCAGCTACGCTTATAAAAAAGAATTTTGGCATATTATTGATAAAATTAATGAACTGCCTTACTTCACATAACATTTAGAAACAATAGAAATAAAATTTAAATCAAAATAGCACCCTACGGGTAAAACATACCCTTTTTTAAGAGTAAAAAATTGTAAGTTCAAATAAATATTAAAACTCACACATAAATACAGAAAAAACTTATATAAAAATAAAAATAGGTCTAAATAACAACCCAATTCATTATAATTAAGTTATTAAATTTAAACCTATGAATAATTCAGGATTAACAATATATTGAAAGTTCACTAAAATGGACTTTGGTAGAAGATAGCATTGCTAATTTGGAATGAGGTAATTGTAAAAATATGCAATAACATTAAAGATTAACAAAGAAATGAATTTTTAATCTGTTCTATTTTTTGCAAGTGATGAACAATTTAATAATTTTGTAATCAATCTTTCTTTTTCCTTGTTATAATATTATAATAGTAAAGTAAGTTAAAAATAGTTTGACAAAGGAGAAATATTATGGCAAGAAAGAAGAAAACTAAAAGGGTATTGATTATTATTTTAATTATTATAGTTTTGATTTTTGCAGGTACAAGCGGATATATTGCATCTAAACTTGGAACAATGAAAAAAGTAGAAATATCAAATACAGTAGAGGATTTAGAAATATCTGAGGAAGCTCAAGAAGTCGCAGAAGAGTACAATGTTACTAATTTTGCTTTTTTTGGTATAGATAGTAGAGATAAAGATTACAAAGGACTTTCAGATGCCATTATGATTGCTACAATCGATAAAGACAATGATAAAATCAAGTTATCTTCTATTATGAGAGATACATATGTAGATGTTACAGGTCATGGTATGACAAAAATTACTCATGCGTACTCTTATGGCGGGGCACAATTGGCTTTGGCTACCATCAACAAAAATTTTGATTTAGACATTAAAAATTTTGTAACAGTAGATTTCTTTGATTTGCAAAACATTATTGATGAACTAGGTGGAGTTACTATAGAGGTAGATAGTTCAGAGATCAAATACATAAATGGTTACATAGATGAGGTAGCTAATATATCCAATATAACAGCACAGCATATAACTACAACAGGTCTCCAAACGTTAAATGGTAGCCAAGCTGTAGCATATTGCCGTATTAGATACACAGCAGGTGGAGATTTTGCTAGATCATCAAGGCAAAGAGAAGTTCTTGAACAATTATTAAATAAATTTGCAACAATGGACAAAACTAAGTTTGTCTCAGTAGCTTCTAATCTTCTTCAGTATGTACAAACTAATATGGATGCAGGAGATATACTTAAAATTGGTACAGATGTACTTCGATCAGGATTCACCAATATAGAGCAAACTAGATTCCCTGTAGACGGAGTAGCTTATGATCTTAAAATAGATGGAGTTTATTACCTAGGGGCTGACTTAGAGAAAACTACAGAACAGATGCATGCTTATATATATGATGATGTGTCTCCGGGAGAAAATAAATATTAGGAGAGCAATGCACAATTCACAATGTACAATGCACAATTGTGGAGGATTTTGCTAAGGCAAAATCTTTGAATTTATAAAAGAAAATTAAGTTTAAAATAACCGAGCTAGGCTCGGTTATTTTTTATATCCCTATTTTTTATTAGTTTTTTCTCTTTCATACATTTCATAGTATTTTTTAAAAACTTCATTATCCTTAAGTCCCAGCAAATACTCAATAAATCCATCTCTCAATTCATCTTTTTTCAAAGCTAACTCTACAGTGGCTTTAAGGAATTCAAGTTTGTTTCCAGCATCATATCTCTTGCCTTCAAAATTATAGGCATACATTTTTTCTTTTGTCATTAGAGTTTTTAAAGCATCAGTTAATTGAATTTCTCCGCCTTTTCCTGGAGTGGTGTGCTCTATTATATTAAATATTTCTGGAGTTATGATGTATCTTCCAAGGATTGCAACATTAGAAGGGGCTTCTTCAATACTTGGTTTTTCTACAAGGTCACTTACAGTATATAATCTATCTGCAATTTGCTTTCCAGCTACTATTCCGTATTTTGAGACATTTTCATCTGATACAGTTTGAACACCTAGTACAGATGCTTGTTTTTCATCAAAGCAATTAATCAATTGCTTTAAGCAAGGGGTTTGACTGTCAACTATGTCATCACCTAACATTACTGCAAAAGGTTCGTTGCCTACGAATGCTTTAGCACAGCCGATAGCATGACCTAATCCTCTTGGTTCTTTCTGTCTTATGTAGTGAAGGCTTACCATATCTGTTATTTCTCTTACCATTTTTAGCATTTCAGTCTTGCCTTTTTCTTCAAGAAGAAGTTCAAGTTCTACTGATTTATCGAAGTGATCTTCTATAGATTTTTTGTTTCTACCGGTTATTATTAAAATATCTTCAATTCCTGAAGCTACAGCTTCTTCAATTATATATTGGAGTGTTGGTTTATCAACTATTGGAAGCATTTCTTTTGGTTGCGCTTTTGTAGCAGGTAAAAATCTAGTACCCAGCCCTGCAGCTGGTATAACTGCTTTTCTTACTTTCATTATAAAAACCACCTTTTTACAATTTATCTTATTCTTTATTCTAATTCTATGTTTACCATAAAAATCCTTCTTTTAAAATAATTTTATATTACAAAATATTAATTTGATTATAATCTAGCCTGTAAATCATGTCTTTCCTCTCTACAATGACCTTTATTTTATCTTTTAAGTCACTATTTTCTGATATTTTTAGTAATAGCTCTTTTGTTGGATTGATAGCTGTGGGGTTACCTACTATATTTAACATTGAATAATCTCCAGCTGTATCGCCATAAGCATAGCTTTTTGATAAGTCAATATTGTAATTATTCACAAAGTAATTTATTGCACGAAGTTTATTTTCACTATCCCACATAGGAAGAACTTCTCCTGTATAGAATTTTTTATTGTCTAGAATATATTCTGTGCCTATATAATCGTTGAAACCATGCTTTCTAGACATAAGTTCCACAAGCTCCGATGGACTTCCAGATATAGTTATCAATATGTGACCATTTTTTCTATGCCATTCAATTCTATCTCTTGTAAATGTATATACTCTATCTCCTTTTTGCTCAATTACTTTCTTGGCAATGAAATCAATTTGAGTTTTGTGTAAACCTTTTATTGCATCTATATATATTTCCGCCATTTTTAATAAATAAATATCGTAGTTACCGATTCTTTTATCCCATTTTATATAGTGTTCCCGAACTTCATTGTACCAACGAGTGCTTTCTATTATTTCTGATTTAATTAGTTTTTTAAATATTTCAGTAATTAGTCCTTCTCTATAAAGTGTCCCATCGATATCGAAAAAAGCAGCAATTTTTTTAGACATATTAACTCTCCTTGTTTAGTATATTCAATTATAGGTTTTTCATAAAAAGAAAAATTTCCTATGTTTATAAATTATTATAATATGATATAATATCTTTATGTTGTTGTTTCTATAATAATATGGAATAAGATAATTATCAAATATTATATTTATAAAAGGTTGAGTTTTAAAGCATTATTAATTTATAAAGTATTGTTTAATTTAAAAGTTTTTATTTATAAGCAATTTAATATATATTAATAGTATTCTAAAGCAAGCCTTATAAAATTGAAGGGAAGGTGTCTTTAATGAAGTATATTAAGCCTATGTATTTCGTTTTTTCTGCGTTTATTGTACAAGCAGTAACCTTATATCTGGTATATGAATCTGTTGATAGTCAAAATTCAAGTCGATTAATGGCTGGAAATCTAGCGTCAATAATTTTAGTAATAATAGCTATTGTGTTTTCAATAATAAAATTAATTTACGATAAAAAGAAAGAAAATGAAAATAAGATTTCTTGGAATGTTATTTTTTGGCTTTTGTGTATTATATTGATTGGAATTTTGGTATCTTCGTACAAATTTATTGAGTTATATCCTGCGATATAATACATTTCAGACAAATTTCATTTTGTTTAAAAGTGATATAACTAAAAATTATTATTGCAAGGATATAGTATATTGTGCTTTCCTAAAACTTAGGTTAGTACTTAAATTAGAGGAGGAATATATATTGAAAGTAATAATCTTAGCAGGCGGAAGTGGTACCAGATTATGGCCACTAAGTAGAGATAGATACCCAAAGCAGTTTATTAAACTACAAGGGGATAAGCCTTCATTATTTCAAGAAACATTCAAGAGAAGTTTATTATTAGCAGATGTGGATGATATATATGTAGTCACCAATGAGAAGTATAAGTTTTTGGTAGCTGGAGCTGTTGAGGAATTAGGTTTTGATTATTGTGAAGATAATATTTTAGTAGAACCTGAAGCAAAGAATACTCTTCCAGCAATTTATGCAGGGGTTCATGAAATAGCTAAAAAAGGCAATGATTCTGTAGTTGTTTTTCCATCAGATCATATGATTTTAAAAACACAGGAATTTATCGAAATAATTAAAGAGTCGGAAGAATTAGCAGAAGATTCTATCATAACCTTTGGTATCAAACCCGATGGTCCAAATACTGGATATGGATATATAGCACCTGGAACTCAAAAATTAAACGGCTATAAAGTGAAGGAATTTAAAGAAAAACCAGAATATGAAGTAGCAGTTACATATGTTGATAACGGCTATTTTTGGAATGCTGGTATATTTATGTTTAATACTGAATTTTTTATTAATGAAGTAAAAGAGCATGCTAAAGAAATATATGATGCTTTTGACGATAGCAAAAATATTAGAGAAGCTTTTAGTAAAATAAACGAAAAGATTTCAGTTGATTATGGCATTATGGAAAAAAGCAAAAATGTTGCAGTAACACCAGTTGATATAGGTTGGAATGACCTTGGTAGCTTTGATGCTTTCTATGATGTGTTTGATAAAGATAAGAATGATAATATCATTGATTGTGATAATATAGTTGTTAATTCTAAAAATAATTTTATATATTCAGAAAAAGGTAAATTAGTTTCCACAGTAGGTGTTGATGATTTAATAATAGTCGATAATAGAGATGCACTTTTAATATGCAAAAAAGATCAATCGCAAAAGGTAAAAGAGATTGTTAATGAATTAAAATCAAGAAATGATATTAGAACAGAGTATCATGTTCAAGATTATAGACCTTGGGGAAGTTATAAAGTACTAGAAGAAGAAAAAGATACCTTTAAGATTAAGAGAATAAAAGTTACTCAAAGCAAAAAATTAAGCTATCATCTACATCATCATAGAAGTGAGCACTGGACAGTTGTTAAAGGTATGGCTAAAGTGACAATAGAAGATGTAGAAAAATTAGTACCTGCAGGTGAAAGTATTTTCATAAAACCAGGTCAAAAACACAGATTAGAGAATCCAGGAAAAACACTACTAGAAATTATTGAAGTTCAAATGGGCGATTATTTGGATGAAGAAGATATAGTAAGATTCAATGATGATTACGGCAGGCATTAAAATGGAGATTTATCACGAGGGGATTAAGGTGATTATATGTCAGAAGTACTAGTAAATGTAACAAGGGGACCTATTGTTGAGAGTTGTCACAGAGGTGATGCTGTAGTTGTAGATAAGAGAGGAAGGGTTCTGAAATATATAGGTAATCCTTATAAGGTAACATACATAAGATCAGCAGGAAAGCCTTTGCAAGCGCTTAATGTAATACTTAGTGGAGCAGCGGAAAGATTTAAGTTTACCGATGCAGAAATTGCTATAATGTGTGCATCTCACTATGGAGAAGACTTTCATAGAAAAACTGTTGAAGGAATACTTAAGAAAATTGGACTAACAATAGATTCATTAAAATGTGGTTCACCTCTTTCAATTAAAGAGGAATATGCTTTGAAACTTGTAGCAGAGCATTTTGAGTTAAATCCAACAAACTCAGATTGTTCAGGTAAACACTCTGGAATGCTTGCAACATGTGTGCATAAAGGGTATGAAATAGAAGATTACGTTAAGAAAGAACATATACTTCAGCAAGAAATTTTAAAAGTTGTAGCTAAAATGTGCGAAATGAAAGAAGAAGATATATATTTAGGAATTGATGGTTGTTCTGTGCCAGTTCATGGAATGCCATTGTATAATATGGCTCTAGGTTTTGCTAAGCTTGCAAATCCAGATAATCTCGAAGATGATTATAAAGATGCATCAAATCGTGTATTTAAGGCTATGAATAACCATCCTGAAATGGTAGCAGGTACCGATGGATTTTGCACAGAACTCATAAAGCATACTAATGGAAAATTAACGGGAAAACTTGGTGCAGAGGGCGTGTATTGTATTGGTTTTAAAGATAAGGATATCGGACTCGCAATTAAGATGGAAGATGGTAACTATAGCAGAGCACTTTGGCCAGCGGTTATGAGATGCCTTGAAGACCTTAATATTCTTGATGAAGATGAACTTAAAGCCCTTGATAAGTTTAGAGTGATGGACAATACTAATACATTTAACACTGTAGTAGGTAAAATAGAGCCTTCATTCCATCTTTGTAGTGCAAAAGGGGTTAAATAAAAGAGTTTGGAGTAAGGTTAAAATCCATTATCTGTAGTTTGAATATTAATTAATACAATGAAATAATAAGGTCACCATTTAATGCTATTAAATGGTGACGAATAATGGATATGGAATTATTAAAACTTTAAATGATTTGTTTGATGAAAAGTTAAAACCAACTACGCAGATAAACTTGATGAGCATATGCAAATCTAGATAGTGAGTGCAAATATATACCACACATAGAAGTTAGATATCAGTCTGACTTAATGAGTGGTATTTTTTTGTTATAATTATTTTTTCTGATTTAATATGATTGATTTAAATATATTAGTTATGTAAAATATTATTAGTGCTATGAATTAGATGCACATACAAGAAAATAAAGGAAGGAAATTAAAAGATGATAAATGTTAAAGAAGAACTAAGTAAATATAAAAAAATAGATATTTCAAAAGAAAATTTAAATAATGAAACTGAAATCATCGTTGCAGTGAATAGTTTTACAAAAAATTTAGAGAGATTTTCAAAAGAGCAATATAAAACAGCTAATAGTATTGATGAGATAATTGAAATATTAGAAGAAAAAATTGAAGATAATGATATAAATAAAGAGTTGATTAGAAATAAAAAGTCTGTGGAGAATGAAAATAAAGAGTTATTAAATGGAGTAATTCAGATAAATGATTTGTTCGAAGATATCTACTTTTATTCTAAAAAAAGTGGTGACGAAAGTTGGAATAGACAAATCAACATTTTGTGGAATAAATTAGCTAGTATCAACTTAAAACTGGGATTAATTCGGATTGGAGATAATGGAGTAGAATTTGATAATAACTTACATAAAGCAGTGGAAGTGAGAGAGGAAAAGTCAGTAGAGAATAACTATATTATAGAAATTGTGAGATATGGTTATATTTATAATAAAGAAATTTTAAGAAAAGAAGAAGTAATTGTAAATCAAAAGAATAAGGAGTTGTAATCATGAGTAAAATTATTGGGATTGACTTAGGAACATCTACATCAGAAATAGCTATTATGGAAGATGGTGAGGTATCGGTTTTAAAAGATAATAATGGCGAGGTTATTATTCCATCAATAGTAGGCTTGGATGACAATGGTAATATTATAGTTGGGGAAAAAGCAAAGGAACAGTTCATATTAAGACCGGAATACACAGTAAGAGAAGTTAAAAGACTAATGGGTTCTGATGAAAAAGTTACTCTTGGAGAAAGTATATTTACTCCGGAGAAAATATCGGCCTTTATTTTGGAAAATTTGAAAGCAATGGCTGAAGATATACTAAAATCGGAAGTTAATCGAGCTGTTATAACGGTTCCAGCATATTTTACAGATGAGCAAAGAAGAGCTACTGTAAAAGCAGGTGAGCTTGCAGGATTAAAGGTTGAGAGAATAATTAACGAACCTACTGCTGCAGCTCTGTCTTATGGAATTGAAAATATGGAAAATGAAGAGCATATATTAGTTTATGATTTAGGGGGAGGAACTCTAGATGTAACTATACTTGAGATGTTCGATGGAGTACTTGAAGTTAAAGCAAGTAGTGGTAACAATCATCTTGGAGGTAAGGATTTTGATGAAGCCATTATGAATGAATTATTTCAAGACTTTGAAAAAGAATATAGTATAGATTTAAGAAAAGATTTAAGAAGCAGTTCTAAAATAAAAGAAGAAGCTGAAAAATGTAAAATAAAACTTAGTAGTGAAGAAGAATATAGCATTGAAATTCCTTTTATAGCTGAAAAAGATGGAAAACCACTATCACTAATTAGGACTTTTACAAAAATAGAATTTGAAGAATTAATAAAACCTTTAATTAATTCTACAGAAAAGCCTATAAATATTGCACTAAAAGATTCAGATCTAACCCCAGATGACATTGATGTAATACTTTTAGTTGGTGGATCAACTAGAATACCAATCGTTAAGGAATTCTTAAAAGAAAAGTTAAATAAGGAACCTAAGAGTTATGTAGATCCAGATTTGGCAGTTGTAAAGGGAGCTGCTATACAAGGGGCAATATTAAATGAAGAATTGTCAGTAGAAAAAGATATACTTATAACTGACGTTTGCCCATATACCTTAGGAATAGAAGTTCTTGATTATATAGGAGGTATGCCAGTACCAGATTGCTATAGTGTTTTAATTAAAAGAAATACAACAATACCTACTATGAAAGAAGAAACATATTATACGGCAGCAGATAATCAAGAAATGGTTGAAATAAAAGTTTATCAAGGGGACAATAAGAAAGCTTCAAGTAATAATTTCATAGGAAATTTTATGTTAACTGGAATTCCAAAAGCATCAGCGGGGAATGAAACTGTAAAGGTTAAATTTAATTATGATGTTAATGGAATTTTGAATGTAGAGGCTACTATTAATTCAACAGGAGAAAAAGCAGGGATAACCATAGAAACTACTGGAGTTTCCATGGAGGAAGAAATTGATGTAAGTAGCTGGGAAGAAGCACCTAAAGCAAAAAAATATAAGAGAACAATAGAAAAAGCAGAGAAATTATTTTTCAAATTGAGCGATACAATAGATAGGCAAGACTTAGAAGAAGCTATAAATGAACTTAAAAAAGCATTAATTAAAGAGGAAGATGATGAACTATTAAAAAAAGTAAAGAGTGACTTAACCGACTTAATGTTTGAGTTGGAGGAATAGGATGAGTAATCAAGAAATGAGTAATTTTTATTACAACAAAGGGCTACAATTATTTAATGGAAACAGAGTATCCAAGGCAGTGATTGAACTTGAAAAATCTTTTAGTATTGATGAAAATAATTATGAGAATTTAAATCTTCTTGGACTATGCTATTATACTTTAGGTGAATTTTATAAATCGAAATTCTATTGGGAATTAAGTAGAATTAAAAATGAGAATGAAGATAATAAAGCTTTGAAATATTTAAATGATATAAATAGCAGTCCGTTTTTAGAAATATGTGATGAATATAATAAAGCTTTAGAATTATGTTCCAATGACAAGTGGTATGAAGGTGCAAAGAAATTAGAAAAAGTACCCTATGATAGTTTTGTTAGTTTTTGTAATCTTTATGGACTATGCAGATATGCAGAAAATCAAAATAGAGAAGCAGTTAAGCAATGGAAAAAAGCTCTTGAATTAGATAAAGACAATAAAGAAGCAAACAATTATTTAATAGAAATAACAGAATACATAGAGGACAAAGGGTTTATATTTAAAAAAATTAAGAGATTATTTACAAAAGACTAGAAATAAACTAGCTTAGGAATAAATTAGATAAGGAGAAAAGTAAATTGATGAAAAATTATTATGAACTACTTGGTGTTGAACAAAATGCAACTAAAAGTGAGATAAAAAAAGGTTATTTTAAAATGGTTAGGAAATTTCCACCAGATAGATATGAAAAAGAATTTATGGAAATTAGAGAAGCTTATGAAACATTAAGTAATGAAAAAACAAAAGAAGAATACGACGCCTTATTGAGTATTCCTGGTATAGCTAAAATTAAATTTGAAAGAGCAAAAGAATTAATAATGGCAAATTATACTAAAGATGCAATCAAAATGCTTGAGGAAATAGAAAAAGGATATCCACAAATTCTTCTTCCAAGACTTCTTTTAGGCAAAGCATATTTATTAAATGGCAATTCAGGAAAAGCAGTCAAATTATATGAAAACTTAGTTGAAGAACAGCCAGAAAATGCATCATTTAGAGGACATTTAGCAAGTGCATATTTATATAGACAATTTAATAGAAAAGCAATAGCTACCTTTAAGAAGGCAATTGAAATTGATGAAGATAATATTTCTTTATGGATTGGACTTACTGATGCCTATATGGTGGTAGATGAGCCTAATAATGCTGATAAAATTTTTAAGAAAGCTCTTAAAATAGGTAAACAAAAGGGATGGGACTTAAGCATAATATACTACAGGCTAATTATGAAAGAAGTAACTTTAGAAAATTATAATAAGGTAGAAGAATATCTTAATAAGTTAGTCCAGTTAATTCGCGATAATGATGAAAGTGACATTAATATACCATGGAAGCTGGCAGAACTTGGTAGAGAGGCGCTGCATTTAGGGAACTCAGGAATTGCTCAGTCAATTATTGATAAAGCGTGTATGTTGCTTCCAGAGGATGAGAATTTAAAAGCTTTAAAACTAGATATTGAGGTGTTTAATAATAATTATGCAGATATGATTTATGAGTTAGCAGAAGACTATAGAATTCCTGAAGAAGTTGAAGCAATAGTAGTTTTGAAAGTTCTTCCAAAAGATGTTACTGATTCTATGGAAGATAAAGAGGCTATAGAGATATCCAATAAAATGGGAATATGTATGAATATAGGTAAAATGAAAATAGGTATCAGAATACTAAAAAAAGATTACCCAGAATTATATAAAGTTGAAAAAGAATTTTTTCAAAGGGTAACAAATAAAAACAAAATAGAAAAACTTACAGAAGAGATAAATGATAGGGCTATGAAAAATCCAATACTTTCAGAGATGATTGAAGAAACAATGCGATCAAAAGGAATTGAGAATTTTTTTGGTGAAGATGATGACTATGATGATGAAGATGATGACTTTGAATTTAATGATCCATTTGGTTTTGAGGATAGGGATATTCCAGAGTGGGTAGAGCCACAAGAACCCTTTATTAGAGAAGAGAAAAAAGTTGGAAGAAATGAGCCGTGTCCTTGTGGAAGTGGGAAAAAGTATAAAAAGTGTTGTGGTAAGTAATAATCTTTTTTTATAGGGCTATATTTTAAACAGTCAATAGTGAAATATGATATTATATTAAAGTCAAATAAAGAAGAAAATTCTAATAAAGTAATCCCAGATTTATCTGTAATATGTGAAAAATCTGGATTAAACGATAAAAATTACATTGGTATACCGCCTCTAATTGTAGAGATTTTATCACCCTCCACTGCTTGGTTTGATATTAGTAAAAAACTAAATTTATATCAAAGATTTGGAGTAAAAGAGTATTGGATTGTGTCACCTAAAAATAAAAGTGTACAGGTTTTTAATTTAAATGAAAGTGGCTTTTATGATGAGCCTACGGATTATTATAATGACGCTACTATAAAGTCTAAAGTATTCAAAGATTTAAAAGTTGAATTAGTGAAAATATTTATTTAGTGAAAATCAACTAGTATAAGATTTAATGATGAGTACGGCAGAAAATAAAAGTTGAATATTTATTGAGCTAAATTCTTTAGAGTAGAGGATTTAGCTCATTTTATTTTTGTGTAATAACCATAATATAGTTTTACTTATTGGGCAATATAATAATGTCTGTAATTCTATATTAGGATTAAAGTCATTAAGAATTAGTATTACAGGTAAAGTTTCTTGTTTTAAGAAACTTTACTAGTAGAAATTAAATAGAAATTAGTGGATAAATTAAAGAAAAGGTGATTATATGAACAAGAGAAAAAAGATTTTAAAATGGAGTTTTTTTGTTAGTTTAGTATTATGTTTTGGTAGTAAAGCAGTATTTGGAATGCCTATGAATCATGAATTAGATAAAGGGGTAGAAACTTTAAGTGGTGGCATGAAAACAATTTATATAACTTTTGATGATGGACCATCTGTAAATAATACAGAGAAAATAATAGACATCTTAGTAGAAAATGATGTTAGAGCTACTTTTTTTGTTATAGGGCAAAGAATTGAGGAATATAGGAGTATAGCAGATAAATTACATAAAAATAATATGTGTATGGCCCCTCATTGCTATAATCACGAATATGAAATACTATTTAGAAGTCTCAATTCATATTCAGAAGATCTAGAAAAATGTGGTTCTCTTATAAAAGAAATTACAGGTAATGAGCCAATACCGTATACTAGGATACCAGGCGGAGCTTATAATACAACTAGTAATAAATATGTATTGCAAGAAATTAGAAGTTATTTGAGTGAAAATGAAATTAATTACGTAGGATGGAATGTTGTATCACAAGATGCACTAGGAAGAAATATACCAGCATATAAGTTAATTAAAAATGTTAAAGATCAAACCGAAAGTTTAAAAGATAATGATAAAGATGGAGTGATAGTACTTCTTATGCACGATTCTTATTATAAAAAAACTACTGTAGAAGCACTGCCTGAAATAATTAGATATTATAAAGAATTGGGATATACATTTAAAACCTTTGATGAAATAACTACTAGTGAGTATAATGAATTACTTAATCTTAAATTGATAAATAAATAGTTTTAAGGCAATGCAGAATTATTATTAAAAGATAATTTGCAATTTGCAATTTGCAATTTGCAATTAAAAGATTAAAGACAAAAGATAAAAGATAAAGGGTTACCTGTTTAAATATGGAATAGTAAATATTTTCATCTTGCTATGGAGGAGTAGGAATGATAAAATTTAGTTACTAAAGTATTGGTGGTGAGTATAATGGATGAAAGAATTATTGATATGTTAAAGCAAATACAAGAAGATATTACTGGTATTAAAAGTGATATGAACATTATGAAAAATGATATTATAGAAGTAAAATCAGATATAGTAGAGATGAAATCAGATATAGTAGAGATGAAATCAGATATAGTAGAAATGAAATCAGATATAGTAGAAATGAAATCAGATATAGTAGAAATGAAATCAGATATAGTAGAAATGAAATCAGAAATAGTAGTTTTAAATAATAAGATTGATGCAGTAAATGAACAGACAGCAGAGATTTCGGAGTTTAGAACTGAGGTAAATGATAAATTTGATAAAATTGATGAAAAAATTGAGTTTATAGCTGATAGAGAATATAAAAATGAAAGAGAACTATTTTATATAAAGAGAAAATTTGATATTGTAAAATAGATAGAAATGAAGAGCTTGTTTTAGTAATGGAATGAAGTTTTGGAGGTGTTATAATGGAACAAATATTACAACAAATACTTGGTGAACTAAAAGACCTTAAACAAGGCCAAGAAAGACTCGAAGGGAAAGTTACTAAACTTGAGCAAGGCCAAGAAAGACTTGAGGGAAAAGTAACAAAACTTGAGGAAGGGCAAGAAAGACTCGAAAGTAAAGTAACAAAACTTGAGGAAGGGCAAGAAAGACTCGAAAGTAAAGTAACAAAACTTGAGGAAGGGCAAGAAAGGCTCGAAAGTAAAGTAACAAAACTTGAGGAAGGGCA
>NZ_JBTVVN010000064.1:0-14529 GCF_054819755.1 Clostridium sp. DL1XJH146 | reverse complement strand
ACATTAAAACATTAAAACATTAAAACATTAAAACATTAAAACATTAAAACATTAAAACATTAAAACATTAAAACATTAAAACATTGAAACATTAAAACATTGAAACATTTAAACATTGAGATATTGAATCATTCAAATATTTAAGCATTGAAATATTTAAAAATTGAAAGATTGGAAGATTTAAAGGTTACAAGATAAAGAAATTCTCAGAAAAATAGATAGAATCAACGGGAATTGTATTGTGTGTATTTTTAAAACCCTCATTAAATGTTTATTAATGAGGGTTTTCTTAATGTTTAAAATTTCGGAAAGATTAAATTTTTCAAAGGTTAAAATCTTTCAAATATTTTAAGTGTTTGGTTCTATTTTAGAAAATTGTTGATATTAATACTTTTGCTAAGTAAATTAGTTCAGTTTAAATATTAATTTGCAATAAAGGTTAATTTTCTAATTAATTCAAAGATTTTGCATAGCAAAATCCATCTTATTTATTGATTAAAGATTTTCTGACCAAAGGGAAGAAAATCATCATTAATTGTGCATTGTGCATTGTGCATTGTGCATTAATCATTGCATTTAAAAAGAACCGTTTTCCTTAAACCTATACATAAAGAAGAATCCCAGTAAGCAGAATATTAATCCGAACAATCCTGTCATTCTTATTCCAGTGGCATTTACATTGCTTGTACCCCATAATATAATCGTTGGGAATACTAAGCCAGCAAGAGAGGTACCAATCTTCATAAAGAGACCTCTTAGAGCATAGAAAACACCAATATTATATTCACCAGTATCTTGTCCATCTTTTTCGGCTAAATCTGCTATAATAGCAAAAGGCATAATACCGAAAATCCCCATAGGGATAGATGCAATTACAGCTACTGTGTAGATTTGAGCTTCAGGGCTTATAGGTAATTTACCTAAGAATAAAACTAATACATAATCTATAGCTAAAATGAAAAAACCAATAAGTTCAGTTTTTCTTTTACCAATTTTTCTTGAAATAAAATTGATTGGTACATAAAAAACAAAACTAACAATGAAAACTATTAACATAGCAAAAGTTGCGAAACTCTTATCTAAGTCTAAAAGGGTAACTATGTAATAAGATATACCTGTTTGAATAAAAGTAAGTGCAAACCAGTAGGACATTTCCCCTAGTAAGAATACTTTGAAATTGCTATTTAATAATACTTTATTTAAAGATTTTAAAAGAGAAGTACTAGATTTCTTATCTAAATTTTTTTCTTTTATAAAGTAAGCTGGTACAAATAACATAAAAAATGAAACTAAAGAAAAAATAGCAATTGAATATTGGAAAGATTTTAGTGGCGAAACACCTGTGTTTTCGAATAAGGACTGAAATAAATAAATTAAATTTCCAAATGCAAAACCAAGAGCCCAACCAATAGAACTAAAGGTACTTAGATTTAAGCTATCAATTTTTGTGTATCCTAGCTCGCCTACTAAAGCGGAACAGGGTACAACATAAGTTGTCAAACTTATATAGAAAAATATTAATACTGCAGTCAAATAAAACCCATTTGAAAATGTTTCAGCAATAAATGGTGGGAAAAATGCTAGAAAACCAAGTAATGATATAGGGAAAGCACTAATTAGCATAAAAAATCTTCTTTTTCCTAAAGGATTAGTACTTCTGTCGGAAAGATTTGCAATTATTGGATCAGTGACTGCATCTAATATTCTACCGGATGCAATGATGAGACCGAGAAAAGTGAGTCCTAAAAAGATACTATTCTTAGGTATAAAAGCTGGGAACATACTATTACCATCTACCTTATTGGGCAAATAAAAATAGTTTAACAAATTGTTAACATTATAAAATGCTAAGGACCATCCAAAATTACATAAAGCAAAGATAATTAATGTTTTTTTTGATAACTCTTTATTATTAATATGTTTCACCGCCAATTATGAAATTGAATTTAAATTATGGAAAATATTTATTTATATGTAACATTATATAGCTTAATCTATATGTGGTCAAAATAATTAGAAAAAAATTAAATTCATTTTGACAATTTATTAGGAATACGTTAATAATAGCATAAAGAAATTATAAATATTTTGTCAGTATTATATCTAAATTATTAATGCTATTAATAATTTAGCAAAAATTATACGGTTACATATTTGAATTGACAAATTAAAACCTTTTCAATTTGGAATACAAGTAATAAATAGCTAGGCAATATATTACGTTGACCTTCATAGCGTTTGATAGTAAAATCATAACAAATATAAATATTGTGAAAGCTTTGATAGGGAAGAGTAAGTGTTAAACAAATCTTTTAGAGAGTGGGGAAAGGTGAAAGCCCATAGATTATGAGATGCTGAAAATCACCCTGGAGCAGCGTTACTGAACTTTTGGGAAGACACTATATTCATGTGCAAATTGTATTTTTAGTTTGAGAGATAATTAGTAATGAAAATGCACAATGCACAATGCACAATGTACAATGCACAATTAAGGATGATTCTCTCCTTGTAGTCGAGAATCTTAATTTAATTAATTAATGAATTTTGCTTTGCAAAATTATTTTTTAACTGTGTAATGTGATATGGTCCAAGAGCTAAGTTATTGCCGGCATTGTTGTGTCGTTAGTATATAAGATATAAATTTGAGTGGTACCGCGGATAAACATCGCCTCAGTTGCGTGTGTTTTTCGGGGGATTTTTTTATTTCAATGCACAATGCACAATTAAGGATGATTTTCTCGCTTTGTTCGAAAAATCTTTGAACTTATTAAGAGATATTAATAATAAATGTTTGTTTACTTGTTAAGAATAAATACGTGGGGCGTGTTTTTTCTTACTTATTATATTAGCAAAACAAAACCAGTTTTACAGAAATTATTAAGGGGACTTATTATATACGGTTATTTTAAAAAAAAGTTTTGTTTTGCGGTGAATTTTTTTATCTATACAATTACTACTTTTATACAAATGTGCAATCTTGTACAAATGTGCAATGTGCAATTTGCAATTTGCAATTAAGGAGAATTTTCTTCCCGTTGGTCAGAAAATCTTGATTTTATTAAAGAATTAAAGAATTAAAGAATTTAAGTGTTTTAATGTTTATAATTATTAAATTAAAGATTCTCTGCGCTAGCTGAGAATCATCAACAACTGCAAATTGCAAATTGCAAATTGCAAATTAAAGGTTTTAAAAAGCATTGCAAATTAAAGGTTTTAAAAAGCATTGCAATTTGCAAATTAAATGGTTTCTTTAATAGTAAGACTATTCAATATAAATAATTTTGTACACAAAAAAAAGGGGGCAATTAAAATGGCAAAGGTTTATTATGACAAGGATGCGAATTTGAATGTATTAGAGGGGAAAAAGGTTGCTGTTATTGGATACGGTAGTCAGGGGCATGCTCATTCACTTAATTTAAAAGAGAGTGGCGTAGATGTAGTTGTAGGTCTTTATGAAGGAAGTAAGTCTAAAGAGAAAGCTGAAGAGGCAGGACTTACAGTACTAGAAACAGCAGAAGCTGTTAAAGCTGCTGATGTAGTTATGATGCTTATTCCAGATGAAAAGCAAAAGGAAGTTTATGATAGTGTAGTTGCACCAAACTTATCAGAAGGAAATGCATTAGTATTTGCACATGGATTTAACATTCATTTTAAACAAATAGTACCACCTGCTGATGTTGATGTATTTATGGTTGCACCAAAAGGACCAGGACACACAGTAAGAAGTCAGTTCCAAGCTGGGTTTGGGGTACCTTGCTTAATAGCTATAGAACAAGATTATACAGGACTTGCAAAAGATGTAGCTCTTGCTTATGCAAAAGGAGTAGGTGGAACTAGAGGTGGAGTACTTGAAACTACTTTTAAAGATGAAACTGAAACAGATTTATTCGGAGAGCAAGCTGTACTTTGTGGTGGCGTAACTGCATTAATGCAAGCAGGATTTGAAACTCTTGTTGAAGCAGGATATGCTCCTGAAAATGCTTACTTTGAGTGTGTACATGAAATGAAACTTATAGTTGATCTTATATTCCAAGGTGGATTTGAATATATGAGATATTCTATCTCAGACACAGCTGAATACGGTGATTACGTAACAGGTAGCAGAATTATAACAGATGAAACTAAGAAGGAAATGAAGAAAGTTTTAACAGAGATCCAAGATGGAACTTTTGCTAAAAACTGGCTTGTAGAGAATAAAGTAGGTCGTCCTGGATTTAATGCAATGAAAGAGAATGCGAAGGGACATGAGGTTGAGAAGGTTGGTAAAGAACTTCGTGGAATGATGAAGTGGATAGACGCGAAGTAGAGATAATGCACAATTTACAATGCACAATGCACAATTAAGGTAGATTTTCTTCCCTGCGGTCAGAAAATCTTAAATTTAATTGAGACATTTAATGATTTACTGATTCTTGTCTTTGACGAGAATCAGTGTTGCATTGGAGAGAGTGTTTGGTATTGAAAAACAGCCTTCGGCGTTGGAAGCAGTTTTGCACTGCTCCCTTTTATAGGCGATACTGACAAAAAGAATTTTGAATTTAAGGTTTAATTATTAGGTTTTATTATTAAGGTTCTATTAAATAAAGATTCTCGACCAACGGGAGAGAAGCATCATTAATTGTGCATTGTACATTGTGCATTGTGCATTGAAAAAAATATTTGATAATGTATTTAAAATGTTTAGGCATTAAAAATGTGGATATACTCCCAAATATGATAAGTTATTTGGAGGTGTTTCGTATTAAAAAGAATGTTATTAAAGAGAAGACTTTTAGATTTGCTTGTAGAGTTACTAAGATGAGTAAGAGATTAAATGTTAAAGATAAAGAGTTTGTTATTTCTAATCAGGTCAGGAGATCTGGGACTAGTATTGGGGCTAATGTTCGAGAGGCTGACCGTGGGGAAAGTAAAAATGACTTTTGCCATAAGATGAATATTGCTTTAAAAGAAGCAGAAGAAACAGAATATTGGTTAAGCATTTTAATAGAAAATGATTATCTCGTTAAAGAAGAATTGACGTTATTAGATGATTGTAGAGAGATTTGTAGAATACTTAATGCCATTGTTAAAACAAGTAGAAATAGAACTGAAATGTACAATTCACAATATACAATCAAAAGATAAAAACAAAGAATAAAAATTGAAACTATCTATTATTGTTTGTTTTTATATAGGCGCCCTACGGGCAAAAAAATATTGATTAAAGATTTTTTAGCTAACTAGAAAAAACTAGCAACAGTAAGTTATTGTGAATTGAAAATTATACATTGAAGAAAAACTGCCTACGGCGTTGGAAGTAGCTTTTCGCTACTCCCTTTTATAGGCGAAACTGATAATGTGGTTTTTGAATTTAAGATTTAGTTATAAGAGTTATTATTAGGGGTTTATAAAATAAAGATTCTCGACCAACGGGAGAGAATCATCATTAATTGTGCATTGTACATTGTGCATTGTGCATTAGAACTTAAAGAGGGGGATTATCATGAAACGAAATGGAGCATCAATACTCCTGCAAGGCCTTAAGGAATTAGGGGTAAGTACCATATTTGGCTATCCTGGTGGGGCTGTATTACCTATATATGATGAACTTTACCATGATACAGAAATTAAGCATATACTAACAGCTCATGAGCAGGGGGCTTCTCATGCAGCACATGGATATGCAAGAGTTACTGGCAAGGTTGGGGTTTGTATTACTACTTCAGGACCAGGTGCTACTAATGCTGTAACTGGTATTGCCACGGCTTTTCATGATTCTATTCCTATGGTGGTGCTGACGGGGCAAGTGCCAAGCACACTTATTGGTAAAATGGCTTTTCAGGAAGTTGATATTATTAGTATAACGAAAGCTATCACTAAGAAAAATTATAGGGTGGATGCTACTGAAAATATTCCGAATATTCTTGCTAATGCATTTTTTGTTGCAAATTCAGGTAGACCAGGACCAGTTGTTATTGATCTTCCTAAGGATATTCAAATAAATGAAATTGATTATATTGAAGAAAAAACAAGAGAAGAATTTGAAAAACTATGCAAGGAAAAAGAAAGTTTAGATAATATTCATAATATAGAAGAAGCTATTGAAGTGATTAACAAAGCAGAGAGACCGATGATTTATGCTGGTGGTGGAGTAGTTATTTCAGAAGGGGCTGAGCTACTTAAAGAGTTTGCAGAAAAAATAAAATCTCCTGTAAGTTGTTCTCTTATGGGGCAAGGCGGGTTTCCGGGAGAACATGAGTATTTTACAGGACTTCCTGGTATGCATGGTACTAGAACATCTAATTATGCAATATCACATTGTGATGTGTTAATTGCAATAGGAGCAAGATTTTCTGATAGAGTTACGGGGAAAGCTAGTACTTTTGCTAAAGATGCGAAAATTATTCATATTGATATAGATGAAAAAGAGTTTGGTAAAAATATAAGAGCTGATATTCCTCTAAAAGGAGAGGTTAAAGGAGTATTAGAAAAGTTATTACCCAATATAAAAGATAAAACTGAAAATGGATGGAATGATAAAGTAAAGGAGTGGAAGAACAAACACCCTTTAAAATATAAGGATAATGGAAAGCTTTCAGGACAATATGTAGTTGAAAGACTTTACGAAATTACGCAAGGTGAGGCTATCATTACAACTGAAGTAGGCCAAAATCAGATTTGGGCAGCTCAATATTATAAATTTAATGAACCTAGAACTTTAGTTTCGTCAGGTGGTATGGGAACTATGGGTTTTGGTCTTGGAGCAGCTATTGGGGCATGCTGCGCTGGTATGAATAAGAGAGTTGTAAATATTGCTGGTGATGGTTCTTTTAAAATGAATTCAGTAGAACTTGCAACTATTAATAGATATAGATTACCTATAGTACAACTTGTACTTAATAATAGTGTACTTGGTATGGTATATCAATGGCAAGAACTTTTCTATGGCGGAAGATTTTCTCATACTATTTTTAATAATGATGTTGATTTTGTGAAATTAGGTTTAGCTTATGATATTAAAGGTTTTAGAATTACTAGGAAAGAAGAAGTTGATGAAGTTTTAAAAGCTGCACTTTCTTTAAATGAGCCAGTTATTATTGATTGTATGATTGAAATGGATGAGAAAGTTTATCCGATTGTGCCGCCTGGGGCGGATATTACTGAGATTATTGATTAAAAGAGTATAAATTATAATGGATTTATTGAAGAAATATTTTAGGTTTGCTAAGATGTTTCTTTTTCTTGCAAAAAATAGAATTTATTACATAAATAAAGAGAAAATATTGATTTTTTTTGGAAAATAATTTACTATTAACTAGTATGTATATTGATAATATTATTAATGGCAAAATATATAATAATATGTAAATATATGAGAACTGCTAAGATATATTGATAGTGAATAGCAATCTATGTATAATATTATTATGATGTTTTTAATTTTATATAAAAAATATACTAAATAAATTGTATAATGTGGGGGTAACTTAATGGAAGAAGAAATTACTTTAGACCTAAGGGAATTATTTGGGATACTGAGAAAGAGAATTAAATTAATATTAGCAATAACTTTACTTGCAACTATGATTTCAGCAATAATAAGTTTTTTTGTTTTAACACCAGTATATGAATCAAAAATGAGTGTAATAATCGGTAAACAAACAACTGCAGGAAAGGTAGAAGACTATACATATAGTGATGTTACAATGTATCAAAAATTAGTGAAAACATATGCAGTTATCGCAGAATCTAAGAATGTAGCAGAAAAAGCTTTGAAATGGGGAGCTTTTGATTTAGAAGTAAATGAATTAGTGTCAAAAATTAAGGTATCGCCACAATCAGACACACAAATCATGGATATTTCAATTCAATCTACTGATCCGGAAGAAGCAAAAGAGTTGGTATCAGCCGTTACTGTGGCCTTTATAGAAAGAGCTAAAGAAGTAATACCAAATGGTTCTGTAGAGATATTGGACGAGGCTAAGGTACCTAAAAATCCAATTAGTCCAAACAAAAAATTAAATGTAGCCATTGCATTTTTCTTAGGGTTAATGGTATCTGTTGGAATAGTATTTGTTTTAGAATATTTAGATAATACAGTGAAAACAAAAGAAGATATCCAAAAATTATTGGACATACCTGTTATAGGTGTGATACCAGAACATGCTGCGGAATAGTTGTTTTAAAAGATAAATTTGCAGTTTGCAATGTGCAATTTGCAATTAAGGATGATTTTGCTACGCAAAATCATCAATGATCTTTGCTTTTAGTAATTGCAAATTGCCAATTGCACATTGCAAATTGAAAAAAAGCAGCCTTCGGCGTTGGAAGCAGTTTTTCACTGCTCCCTTATATAAGTAAAAAACACAAAAGATTTTAAGCTGTTAGCTCTTTGGATTTTGTTTTTAATAATTGCAAATTGATAATTGCACATTGCAAATTAAGAAAAACAGCCTTGGGCGTTGGAAACAGTTTTGCACTGCTCCCTTTTATAAGAGGAAAAACAAAATATAATTCTAAGTTATTAAATTTTTAATATTCGGTTTTAATTAATTAAAGATTTTCTGACCAAAGGGAAGAAAAACATCCATAATTGTGCATTGTGAATTGTGCATTGGTTTTAAAAGGAGGATACATTATGTTAATAGTAAAAGAAGATCCTAAAAGTATTGCGGCGGAGGCCTTTAGAACTTTAAGGACTAATATACAATATTCATCAATAGATAATGACAAAAAGACAATTTTAGTTACTAGTGCAGGTCCTGGAGAGGGGAAATCGACTACTTTATGTAATCTTGCACTTACTTTAGCTAAAGCAGAGAAAAAAGTGTTGATATTAGATTGTGATATGAGAAAGCCTAGTGTTCATAAAAAAATGAGATTATCCAATAAAGAAGGACTTTCAAACTATTTAGCTGGAGAAGTTGAACTGAATGATATAATCCAAATTTTTGATAGAAATGTATATGTGGTAACATCAGGATCTGTACCACCTAATCCTTCTGAAATACTCTCTTCAAGGAAAATGAAAGCTTTTATAGAAGAAGCAAAAGATGAATATGATCATATATTAATAGATACACCACCTGTCATCGCTGTAACAGATGCGCAAGTATTGGCACCTATTGTAGATGGAGTGATTTTGGTAGTAGCTTCTAAACAAGCAGAAAAAGAAGCAGTTGTACAAGCTAAGGAATTGTTAGAAAAAGTAGGAGCTAATGTATTAGGGGCGGTTCTTAATAAAGCTGATATGAATTCTAAAAAAGGTTATGGATATAGTAATTATTACTATTATTATGGAGAAGACGATCATAAAGCTAATAGGAAAGGGATTTTTTCTAAGAAGAAAAAATAACGTTTACTGTGGGCTAAAATAATACAGCCTTAGGTATATGTTTAATAATTGCACATTGCAAATTCAAAAAGACAGCCTTCGGCGTTGGAAGCAGTTTTGCACTGCTCCCTTATATGAGCGAAAAACACAATAGAATACAAGCCGTTGAATTGTTATGATTTGTTTTTAATAATTGCAAATTGAACATTGCACATTGCAAATTCAGAAACACAGCCTTCGGCGTTGGAAGCAGTTTTGCACTGCTCCCTTATATGAGCGAAAAACACAATAGAATACAAGTCGTTGAATTTTTATGATTTGTTTTTAATAATTGCAAATTGCAAATTGAACATTGCAAATTAAGAAAAAAAGCCTCCGGCGTTGGAAGCAGTTTTGCACTGCTCCCTTATATGAGCGAAAAACACAATAGAATACAAGTCGTTGAATTTTTATGATTTGTTTTTAATAATTGCAAATTGCAAGTTGAACATTGCAAATTCAGAAACACAGCCTTCGGCGTTGGAAGCAGTTTTACACTGCTCCCTTATATGAACGAAAAACATAATAGAATACAAGCCGTTGAATTGTTATGATTTGTTTTTAATAATTGCAAATTGCAAATTGAACATTGCAAATTAAGAAAAAAAGCCTTCGGCGTTGGAAGCAGTTTTGCACTGCTCCCTTATATAAGCGAAAAACACAATAGAATACAAGCCGTTGAATTGTTATGATTTGTTTTTAATAATTGCAAATTGCAAATTGCAAATTGAACATTGCAAATTAAGAAAAAAAGCCTCCGGCGTTGGAAGCAGTTTTGCACTGCTCCCTTATATGAGCGAAAAACATAATAGAATACAAATTTTTGAATCTTTACGATTTGTTTTTAATAAGTTAAAGATTTACTGACCAAAGGGAAGAAAATCATCCATAATTGTGCATTGTACATTGTGCATTGTGCATTAAAAAAGATTTATAACGAGACTAATATAAAATTAAGTATAAAGAAAAAACTAAATCAGGAGGCACAAAAATGATAGATCTCCATTCACACATTATACCTAATATAGATGATGGTTCTAAAAGTTACGATATGACAGTTAATATGCTAAAACAAGCAGAAGCCGATGGGACAAACATTATTTTTGCTACTCCTCATTTTAAAAAGTTTTATTATGAGACAAGGTATAGTGACATTTTAAAAAAAGTTGATGAAATTAACCTTATTTGTGAAGGTGAAAATATAGATGTTGAAGTTATTTCTGGCCAAGAGATCCTTTTGGATGAGTATACATTAAAAGAATTTGATGAAGGCAACTTAGGAACTCTTAACAATACTAAGTATATGCTTGTGGAATTTCCTATGGATAAATTGGGAAATGATAATTTGGATACTGTTTACGAATTAAGAGTACAAGGGATAATTCCTATTATAGCTCATCCAGAGAGATACGCTTACGTGGAGAATAATATAGCTTCTTTGAATTGTTTTATTAAAGAGGGTTGTTTATTTCAAATTAATACAGGGTCTATTACGGGTACTTACGGCGTTAAAGTTCAAAAAACGGTTTTCAATTTATTGAATAATGGTATTTGTCATTTTATTGGTTCGGATGCTCATTCTGACGATAGAAGAAAACCAGGACTTACTTCTGCACTGAATTATATAGAAAATATGGACAAGTGGCTTTTAAATGAAATTGAGCTAAATTCAAATTTACTTGTTCAAGGGAAAGATATTTTTAGTCAAGTTGAGCTGGTTGAGGAAAAAAGGAAGAAAAGATTTGGTATATTTTAATGCAAATTAATATTATTTTAAAATATTTTTAAAATATTTCAGTGTGTTTATATAAAGTAAATTGAAATATAAATAGTTTTTAAAAAGATTAAATAGAGTAATAAATTTAGAAATTTCATAACAAATTTTAAGGAAAAAAGTGAGTTATTTACAAAAATGAATTTTTGTAAATAAAATTTCACATATTATTCACATGATTATTGATGGATTTAATAAATTTATGTCGAACTGTTGTATAACTTACAGCATTAGAGAGCATTAACTAACGATAATTAATACTATCATCAGTTAATAGAATAATTAGTGGTAAATCATGAATATTAGTGAATATGGTAATATATGAGGAAGTATAGAGTTATTTAAAAATGATTATTTTTGGTATGATTATTTAGTAAATGATAATTTTTAGATAAAAAACGAAATATTTATTAAATGTGAATATTGATGCTGATATTTTTAATAGATTGATATTTTGTAGAAAAATGATGAAGTGCGTGTTAGGAAGAGTGGTAGTGTGGATTGGGTTAGTAGGTGAATTGTTGGGGGTGATAATAATGAATGGGTTTATTGACAGTTTAAAGGTTAGGCAGAAACAACTAATTTTAGTTTTAAGCGATATATTGTTTGTATCTTTTGTTTATATAGTGGCAGTGGTTATATTTAGATTGAACAGCGAGGTATCTTTAATATCGTTGGTGGCAATAAATGTGATATATATAGCTGTTTTCTTTTTATTTAAGTTATATAGTAGCCTGTGGAGATTTGCAGGGTCGTATGAGTTTTTGAATGTTATATTCGCAAATGTAATTTCTATGAGTTTGTTTTTTTTATTCAGTAAATTTCTATTAAAATCGAACATATCTTTTGAATTCGCAATTATTCTTTTGATTTTTTCATCTTTATTTACAGTTAGTATGAGAATGCTATATAGATTACTTAGAAGATATTTAACAGCTTATAGAAGTAATTCAGAAGAAATTTGTTTGAATACTAAAAAAACAATGGTTGTGGGAGCGGGGTATACAGGGAGCCTTATTATAAAGGAGATGTTATCTAATCCTCATTTAGGATACAAACCAGTTGTGGTTATAGATGATGATAAGAAAAAAGCTAAAAGTTATATAAATAGGGTTAAAGTAATAGGCGGTAGAGAAGATATAAAGATAGCTGCTACGGAATATGGTGTGAAAGTTATTTTAATAGCTATAGCTAGGATTGACGGAGTTAATAAAAAAGAAATTATAAATATATGTAAAGAAACAGGTTGTGAAATTAAAATAATTCCTTCTTATGATGAGATATTAAATGAAAAAGTATTTTTAAATAAGATGAGAGATGTACAAGTTGAAGAATTACTGGGACGAGATACTGTTAAATTGGATATGGATAATATTAGTGAGTATTTATCAAATAAAACTATTCTTATAACTGGTGGTGGAGGATCTATTGGATCTGAAATTTGCAGACAAGTATCTAGATTTAGTCCAAAACAATTAGTGATTTTAGATATATACGAAAACAATGTCTATGATCTTCAAATTGAACTTAAGAGAAAATACCCTGATTTGAATATGTCGGTTATTATAGCATCTGTTAGAGATAAAAATAGATTGGATTCAGTTTTTGCAAAGTATAGACCTGATGTTGTATTCCATGCTGCAGCTCATAAGCACGTGCCACTTATGGAGGATAACCCTTGTGAGGCAATAAAGAATAATGTTTTTGGAACACTTAATACTTGTGAATGTGCTGATAAGTATGGTGTTAAAAGATTTGTAATGATTTCTACGGATAAAGCTGTTAATCCTACTAATATAATGGGAGCTACAAAGCGTATCTGTGAATTTATTGTTCAAGCTATAGATAAGGTAAGTGATACTAAGTTTGTAGGAGTAAGATTTGGAAATGTGCTTGGATCTAATGGGTCTGTTATTCCTCTCTTTAAGAAACAAATACTAGAAGGTGGACCTGTAACTGTTACAGACAAAAATATTACTAGATTTTTCATGACTATTCCTGAAGCATCGCAATTGGTACTTCAAGCTGGTGCTTTTGCAAAAGGTGGGGAAATCTTTGTTCTTGATATGGGTGAGTCTGTGAAAATCTATGATTTAGCTTGTGATTTGATTAAATTATCTGGATTTGAACCAAATAAGGATATTGAAGTTAAAGTTACAGGACTTAGACCTGGGGAAAAACTTTATGAAGAACTTTTGATGAAACATGAGATATCAGCCAATACTGAGCATAAGAAAATTTTTGTGGGTAAACCTGATGATTATGATTTTGATAAGCTTAAAAACAAGCTTAATAGTGTTAGATTGATGCTCCAGAATGAAAGCGAAGAAATGGCTTATTTTATAATTAAGGATTTGGTGCCTAGCTATGAAGCTAAGAATGAGAAGTTTGAGAAGATGGGGAAATGTGAAGTGGAAGAGATTGATGGGGGAGAAGTGGCTGTTGAGGGGGAATAGATTTTTATAATCATTAAATCTGTATAATGATAGTTTAGATAAAGGGTTGAAAGGAAAGTATTTTAATATGGATATTAAAGTGTAACTCTTATCTAAATAATTTATGCAGAGGTTATAGATTTATGTTGTTGGTAGGAAGAAATACCAAAAGTAAAAAGTGCAATAAAGGGTTTTCATTGATTGAATTGATTGTTGTTATGTGTATTATAGCAATTTTAACAGGTTTTATAGCACTCAGTTGTATTGGATATGTAAATAAAGCTAAAAAACAAGTTTGCAATATTAATTGCAATAAATTAGAAAGCATGTATGAAATATATTTACAATCAGAAAAAATTGAACATACAGAGGAAAGTTTTGAAGAGTTTTTAGAGCAATATAAAAATGATATATGTCCAGGTAAGGGTGAGATTTTTTATGTTGATGGTGAAGTAAAGTGTAGCGTTCATAGTAGTGATGATGAATTAGAAGAAGAAAATATTGAAGAAGATGATGTTCCTTTTTTATAGAGTGGAGATTGAATGATTATGCCGAGGTGAGTATGTCCTAAGAATATGAACCACAAGATGTTGCATAAGTTATGATTAAAAATTAGATTTCTATGCAATATATAGATTAGAGCAACTACTCGAATTTCTCGATGAGTTGAAGTCTTGAGAATATGTTATAATATCTGCAACAGCGAAGTGTCGAAGAGTGTCGTAGAATAATAAAGTAAAAGAAGGTGAGATGAATTGGAAAACTTGGAAAAAAACATATATCTGTCTGTAAAAGAAATTCTCACCAATGCTCGCGAGAAAGCATATAAAGCTGTTAATTTTGCGATGGTTGAAGCTTATTGGAATGTAGGAAAGTTGATAGTTGAGGCTTAAGACGGCAATGAACGTGCTGAATATGGCGATTATTTAATAAAAAGTCTTTCAAGTCAGCTGAAAGCTGAGTTTGGA
>NZ_JBTVVN010000063.1:0-14889 GCF_054819755.1 Clostridium sp. DL1XJH146 | reverse complement strand
AGTATTAAAAGTATTAAAAGTATTAAAAGTATTAAAAGTATTAAAAGTATTAAAAGTATTAAAAGTATTAAAAGTATTAAAAGTATAGGTAAGTTAGTGATTTAGTCCATTTTACAGGTCGCTAAAAGAGTTAGAAAGGAATGTTTTTGATAGAAGTTAATTCAGAGATAATTGAATTAGAGTTTGGAAGTTAGTCATTTTCATCATTAATATAATGAATGAAGATGGCTAATTTCTTTTTTTGTTTCATTTGAAGAGAAATATATTATATTGAGTATTTACATAAATATCTCAAATCAATACCAATTAATGAATTGACAAAATTAAAACTATAATTTATTATATTATTGGATTATAACGGATAAAATTGATATTTTAATAATTTTTTACGGAATATATTGATTAGATTACAGAAAATGTTGCATAAGGGGTGCATTATATTGAATAATAATAATGAAAAGTTTGAGAAGTATACAAGCATATTGAAAGAAGAATTGGTACTTGCATTAGGTTGTACTGAACCTATAGCTATAGCTTTAGCTAGTGCTAGGTGTGTAGATGTTTTAGGTGAAAGACCAGATGAGATTATAGTTAATGTTAGTGGAAATATTATAAAGAATGTACAAGGAGTAATAATTCCAGGTACAAAAGAATTACGAGGTGTCGAACTTTCAGCTTTGCTTGGAATGATAGTAGGAAAGCCAGAAAAACAACTAGAAGTTCTGCAAGGATTGACTAAGGAACAAATTGAAGAGGCTATTTGCTTGCAACAATCTAATATATGCAGTATTAATCACGCTAAAGGAAAGCCAAAATTATATATTGAAATAATTATGAAAAAAGATGATAATTGTGTATCAGTTGAAGTTATGCATCAGCATACAAATGTAACTAGAATTATTAAAAATGGTAAGAATATTGCTTTTAATCCTTGTAAGGAAGAAGGATTTAATTCTTCTCTCACAGATAGGACAACCTTAAGTGTTGAAGGAATACTCCATTATGCAGATAATATAGACCTTGAAATTATTGAAAAGATATTTAAAAGTCAAATTGAGTATAATCTTAATATAGTTAAAGAAGGATTTAACTATGATTATGGGTTAAATGTAGGAAGAATATTATTAAAAAATGCAAATGGAAGCATTAAAGAGAAGATGAAAGCTTATGCTGCAAGTGGATCAGATGCTCGTATGAGCGGTTGTGACCTTCCAGTAATGATTAATTCAGGTAGTGGGAATCAAGGACTTACAATAGCATCACCTATATATATTTATGCAAAAGAGAATAATATTAATGATGAGCGACTTTATAGAGCTTTGGCAGTAGCCAATTTGATTCCAATTCACATTAAAACTCGTATTGGTAGATTATCAGCTTTTTGTGGGGCTATTACAGCAGGTATTGGTGTGGGTTGTGCTGTTACTTATTTAAATGGTGGAACTCTTAAGAATATTGAAGATACTATTAAAAATGGCATTGCGGATTTAACAGGAGTTATTTGTGACGGAGCAAAACCTTCTTGTGCAATAAAAATAGCGTCAAGTATTGATGCAGCATTTATGGCTTACCAATTAGCTATGGAAGGAAAGGTAGTTAAATCAGGAACAGGAATTATATGTGAATGTACTGAGGACACTATAAATAATGTAGCTAATATTGCCAGTGATGCTATGACTGAAACGGACGAAATGATTTTAAAAATTATGACAGCGCACTAAATTCAAAGAAATTACTTGACTTTCCCCTTACTAGAAGGTGTTAAATAGAGATAAAACTAGCCAAAGAGAGGTCATATTTATGAGAATTAAAGAAGTTGAAGAGATTACGGGACTGCCAGCAAAGACCATACGGTTTTATGAAAGTAAGGGGCTTATTTCTGTTAAGAGAAGTCATAATTCTTATAGGGAATACGATGAAGATACAGTTAAAGAGCTCAAAGAAATAAAATTATTTCGTAAGCTTGATATTTCTATTGCGGATATTAATGAATGGAAAGATGGGAATATACCTCTAGAAAATCTTATGCAACAAAGATTAGAGGAAATTGATAAAGATGAGATGATTATAAACGAGAAAAAAAGAACGTATAAGGATATTATAAAAGAGTTAGAAAAGAAATCTACAATTGATGTGGATTCATTTTTAGAAGAAGTAGAATTATATGAAAGTGATGATTATATAGATTTAATGAATGAGTTGGATGATATTTTTAGACCTAATTTGACAGTCCAAATTTTTCAAACTTTGATATTATCCGGACCTTTATTATGGCTATGGATTAATTTAAGTGAAAAAAAATATGATTTTATAGGAGAAAATATTATAGCATCTTTAATTTGTACTGTTTTATTAACTTTATCTTGGGGTTATTATTTTAGTAAAAGGAAAAGAAATAAAAATAAAGAAAAGAAAAAAGGAATACTAAAAGGACTTTTTACCTTTGTGGGTGTTATTGTAGCTATTATTCTTACGATTGGGTTCTTTGTACTTATTGCCGTTATTCAAGAAGCTATATTTGTACCTAAAGGATATTTACTATATATGTTTAAACCACCATATTCTTATTTAGTTTTCTTTTTTGAAATTGAATTAATAATAATTATAATGAACTTTGCCAATGTATTTGACAAGAATAAAGATTGGCAGTGGGCATCTAATATTACTAGGTTTGTAAAAAAAGGAATTACAATTTTAATTGCTATAAATTTAATTCTTTTTTACATATGCATTACAGGGATTACTGTTGTAACAGAAGATAAAATTGTAGATTATAGCTTTTATAATCCTAAGGGAACAAATTATTCTTATGAGGATATTGATAAGGTAGAAACGGGATTCAAAGGTAAAGCCTCTGGTGTACTTAAAAAGAATGCAGGGGAATTCTTTTATATTACTACTTTTAGTGATGGAACTGAAATTAATTTTTGGCAACCAAATAGTGAATATGAAGATACCTACCTAGAGCTAGAAATATTTGATGAAATAATTATGAAATCGAGTGCTGAAAAGAATTCTTCCACAGAAAATAACCAGTATTGTGATTTAGATCATAGATATGTGGACAGGTTCTTGAGAATTGTGGATAATAAATAAAATTAGATAAAATAGATAGATTTGTGTAAACTCAAATCTATCTATTTTTTTATGTATTATGAGTTTTTAAAGTTAATGATAAATTTACTTAATAAACATTTGATTTATGTTATTGTATGAGTTCTGCAATTATCATAAGTCTATGAGTAGCAATTCTTACAGGATGACATGTTATTAATGTTAAGAGTTTGCTATTAGTTGTTTTCAAATTAGCATCTATATCTTCAGGTAAAACAATAATTTTCTCAATAACTGTATAGGTAAATTCTTGATTTTCGCTAGTGATTTTTATTTCATCGCCTATAGAAAGTTCATTTAATCTATTGAAATGTCTACCATATGTATAACTTCTGTGACCTAAAATAATACAATTCCCCTTTTCACCAGGAGGAGATGAGTAGCTGTCATGGGAAGCAGATAAATTTAAATTCTCTTTAGTAACCCCTTCAAGTAGGGGCATTTTTAGCGATATTTTTTCTATTTCTATAATGCTATTTTCTGAAATGTTAGTTGATGTCGTATTAGTAGCCTTAGAATTTTCAGAGTTTTTTAAGGCTATAGCCATTTCAGGTTCTTGATTAATATCTGATTCCATTTGGTTTAAAATTTCGTATTGTTTTAAGTCGGTTATTTTTTTTGATATTAAAGGTAAAAGTAGTATAAAAATTCCTGTAATTATGATAAATATACTCCATTTTTTTCTCATAATAACTCCTTATCTAAAATATATTATTTATAGATTTAAATTATATATTAAAAAAATATTTATTATATTTTATTCTAAAAAAATGAAATTATTTCTTTATTTTAATCATATATTTAAGAAATGTGGAGGCATGTTAATGAAAATTCTTGTAGTTGATAATTGCCCATTGATAAGAGTTGGATTATCTACAATACTTGCAGTTGAAGATAATGTGGAGGAAATAATGGAATCTTCTAATATATCTGAGACCAACAAA
The DNA here is from genome assembly GCF_054819755.1 of Clostridium sp. DL1XJH146. Classification (NCBI taxonomy): domain Bacteria; kingdom Bacillati; phylum Bacillota; class Clostridia; order Eubacteriales; family Clostridiaceae; genus Clostridium; species Clostridium sp. DL1XJH146. Next base: position 10,831 of record NZ_JBTVVN010000063.1, on the reverse strand, counting down.
ATACTAGCACAACAAAAGCCTGATATTGCTATTGTGGACTTACAACTCGGTATAGAAAATGGATTAGATATAGTTGAAAAAGCAAAAGAGAAAGGTTGTAAAACAAAAATCATTATTTTTACATCTTCTATGAGAAGTAAGGATATATTGAGGGCACAACGAAGTGATGTCAGGGGCTATATATTGAAGACTGCATTTCCGGAAGATATATTATATGTATTACATATTGTTAATAGGGGTGAAAAATTCTTTGATACTCAAATTTTTAAGAATAATAATAGTGATATAAATATAAAAAAGCTTACTGTCAGAGAAAAAGAAGTATTAATGGAATTAGGGAAAGGGGGTAGTAATTCTGAAATAAGCAAAGCCTTATTCATATCTGAAAATACAGTTAAAAAACATATTAGCAATATTTTGTACAAGTTAGGTTTAAAGCATAGAACAGAAGCAGCACTATTAATAAACAATTTAGAGAGGAGGTGAAAAATAAATGAGAATTAAAAGAAAGAAGAATAGTTTTATGAATAGAACTTTAATAGTAGCTTTTTCTATTACTTTTTTCTTAAGTATGGGAGTATGTTATGGAGAATGGAATGAAAACATCAAAGTAAATACTGAAATCTCTATGGGAGAAATGAATCCATACTTTAGTGAAGTAGAAGTTATTAAAACAGAGGGTGAAGGAACAGTCCAAATAGATTGTAATGATCATAATATTAATATTGTTTCAGGTGAAATTGGAGCAGATTATGTAGGGACTATAAATTATAAAATTCGTAATAAGGGAACAATGCCTGTTTGTTCTGAGCTTGGTAGAGTCAATTACGGAAATGTAGAATTTATAACTGGAAGCATTGATATAAAACCAAAGCCTGATAATGGACAGTATACCTATAGTATTGATAAGGAAATTCTATTTAAACCAGAAAATATTAGTAATACTGTAGGTTATAATTCATGGTTTGAAAAATTATTAATCAGCGGTGAAGTAGAAGTTAACGCAATGTAGAATCAACAATATAACTTAACGGAGGAAAGAAATGAGTTCGAAAGAAAAGTTTAAACCTACACAACCGTCTAAAATAAAGTGCTTATTATTGTTAGGAATATTGAGTAGTATGTATATTTTAGAAAATTTATCTTTCTTTTCTTTTAACAAAGGAATGATTTTTAAATTTATTGTAATACCTATTCTTTGGTGTATAGTGGTTGGCTTTGTCTGGTTATTGCCAAGAATTAGGGCTAAAAGTAAGTTGAAATACAGAGGGTTAATAAATTGCTGGGCATTAATTTTTGCTGTATTGTATATTGCAATTGCAATTTTTGCAGGTTTTATTATAGATGGTTTTGGGAAAAGTCCTTATGATCATTCCTTTGCTGGTATTATTGTAAACATTATATATGTAGGGGCTGCATTAGTTGGAAGAGAATTTGTAAGAAGTTATCTGGCAAATAGTTTGACTAAGAAGGGAAATTTCCTGATTTTTATACTAATAGCTTTATTTATGACAGTTATTAGTATATCTTTCAATCGATATATTAAAATTGAGGGGAATGTTGAACTAGTTGAATTTATGGCTCAGTATTTTGTGCCAGAATTTTCTCAGAATTTATTTTCTACTTATTTAGTTTTTTTAGGAGGACCTTTGACATCTATAATTTATTTAGGAATTGTGCAAGGATTTCATTGGTTTTCGCCTATACTTCCAAATTTAAAATGGATTACAACAGCATTGGTAGGGGTTTTAAGTCCTGTATTTTTTCTTATGCTTCTTGAAAGTATTTATTTAAAGGAAACGAAACAACTTAAAAGAATAGAAGAACAGGATACCCCAGTTAAATCAATTATTACTTGTGTAATTGCTATAGGGATCATATGGTTTTCAGTTGGGGTATTTCCTATTTCACCTTCAGTAATAGCTACAGGAAGTATGGAGCCTTTTATAAAACCAGGAGATGTAATTTTGGTAAAAAAAATAGAGGTTGATGATATTAAAATAGATGATATTATTCAATTTGAAAGAGGGAATATTTTAATCTCTCATAGAGTGGTAGGTATAGTAGAAGAAGATAATACAATAGGTTATCAAACTAAAGGTGATAATAATTCATCTCCAGATATTGAAATTGTAAAACAAGAGGAAGTACGGGGAAAGGTTATAAAAGTAGTTCCCAAAATAGGATGGCCTACACTATTTATTAAAAGCAAGAAAGATGTTCCTTTAGAAGAAATAGAATTTTAAATATTTTATAAGCAATATAAAAAATTATCTGTTGCTTTTTTCTTTAATTTTTTCTTTGGGTTTTAATGGACTGCTGATATTAAAAAAATTTTAATACAGTGGTTTATTACAACTTAATATGATAGCAGTAAAGTGAACTTCAGTATACTACTTTAGGATTATACAATATTACTCTTTAGGATGACCTATTATAAGTAAAAAAAACTATATTTATTATAGTGAGGTATCAAAGACTTAAATTGAAGAAAATAGTCTGTGATTTAAATCTTACATAACAAATATATTTAAAAGTTAAAAGAGTAAAAAAAGGAGAGGTTGAAAGTGAAAAAATCAAAGGTTATTGCTTTAGCTTTAGCAGTAGGAATTATGCTGATGGGCGCAGGTTATGCAGAGTGGGTATCAGATGTGAAGATTGATAACACTATAGAAACAGGGGAGTTAGCGGTTGAAATTCAAGGAGTTAAATCAAATGTAAAAGTAAATGAAGTAAATGATGTATCTGATTTTCCGTATAATTATTGGCATAATTATATGGAATCTTATGATAATATTCAAGTAGCTGTGCCTAGTGTTAAGAAAAATACAGCATCATTCCAATTTGAAAATTTATTTCCAGGCACAAAAGCTATTGTAGGGTTACAAGCAAAAAACACAGGAACAATGATTGCTAGTGTTAAACATGTAAGTGTGCAATATGATACTTTGAGTTTAGGCGGAGATGGTAGTAAAGATTTAGAAGCTGCAATGATGGTTAATTATTTTTTTGTAATAAGAAATGATGAGGGAATGTTAACTACACCTATAAAAGGGCGTTGTTCCTTAGCAGAATTACAAACAAGACTTAATGATGAATTACAGGGTCAAGTGTTATATCCTGATTATGAATTAATAACTTGGGACGATACAGTAAATGCGAATAATATCTTTAGATTTGAGATTCCTTATGATTCATTACATGGAAATGAAGGAGAAAACGAAAAGCTTAATATAAAAATTGATTTTGAATTTGGTCAAGATAATTTAAATGTTCCTTTAGGTTAATCCAATATACAGAGTTAGCTTTATATTACTAATTCTGTAATATTTTATACTTGAAGTAAGAAGATTAAAAGGAATAATTTATATAGAATACTAGCTTTTATAAAGTGGGAGTTGCTGCAAATGAAAGTAAATATTAATATGAAAAAACTTAATATTAATAAAAAAATAAGATTTAGTTTAATAGGAATTATAGTTATTGTGGTAGGTGTTTTCTCGTTTTTGTTATATAAAACTATTGATAGTCCAGGCTGTGAAGAAAAAATAACAAGTTTATATAGTTATAATAATAAAGCAGAAGTTACGTATAATGTTTCTTTGAAGGAAAATAGTTTATATGATGGAGAAAGCATCGGACAGGGTGAATTTTATATTGCAAAATATATAGATAATATAAATACTTCTATGAATTATGAATATACAGGAGAAACTAAAGCTGATATTAAAGGAGACTATGAAATATATGCAATAGTTGAAGGTTACACAGGTGAAGAAGAAAGCTATGAGACTATATGGCAAAAGAAATATATTCTTAGTCCAAAAGAAAGCTTTGAAGCAAATGATAAAACAATAACTTTAGAAAAAGAAATTCCTATAAATTTTAATGAATATAATGATTTTACTGCACAATTATTTGAAGATTCTAATATAAGTACAGAAGCAAAAGTGACAGTTTTTTGGGATATTAACGTTAGTACAAATACAGATAAAGGATTAGTTGAAGAAAAAATATCTCCTAAAATGGAAATTCCATTGAATGAAAAATATTTTAAAATTACTGGTGAATTAGTACAGGATAAGCAGGGAAATATTGAAAAAACAGAGCAAGTGACATTACCAGTGAATAAGGTTCAGGTATCAATATACAGTGTATTTATTGTACTATTACTAGTTATTTCAGCAATCTTAATATTCTGCGCAAAAGAAACTGATAAAATAAGTTCACTAGAAAAGAATTTGAAAAGTATTTTTAAAATCTATGGTGATAGATTGGTAGCATTAAATAGTAAAGCAGATGGTGATATTGATAATTATAATGAAGTAAAATCCATAGAAGATTTAGTTAGGATAGCGGATGATATAGGAAAACCTATTATATACAAACATAGTGATGACTTTAAGGAAATAACAAAGTTTTATGTTTTTGATGAAACTAAAACGTTTATTTTATATATTGATTGATAGTTAATATTTTTAGGGAGGTGATATATAAATGAATAAGAACCATAAAAATAGATTTAGATTTATAATGGTTTTATCTATTCTTATATTATTTATATGTTCCACAGTCAATGCATCTCCATTAGATAAAATTACAGTTTTTATTTCAAAGGTTACATCGGCTAATGATATTTCAGTATTCGTAAAAGAGGATACGGATTTGTATCCTGGATGTATTATGAAAAAAGATGTTTCCATGGTTAATAATAATTCTTTTAAAACTGTACTTGAGGGAATAAGTTTATCTGATTTTAAAGTATCTCGTAAAAATGGAGAAAACCTTAGTTTTGATAATCCAACTTCGCAAGAGTTTATGAAATATGCAAAGGTTCAAGTGCTGAAAGATAATAAAGTAATCTTGGATACTAATTTTCAGAATTTAAAAGATAGCAAAGAATTGTTTAGTGATACAGATAAAATTACTTTTGAAAAAGATGAAGAGAAAGCTATTTCAATTTTGGTTTCTTTAGATCAGATGGCAGGTAACAATACTCAAAACTTAATATGTACATTTGAAACAAATATGCATTTTACCAGTGCAACTGTTCCAAGTTTATATCCAAAAACTGGTGAATCAACACCGTGGAAGTTGTATATTGTAGGACTCACATTAGTTGGTTTAGGCATTTTGGCTATGATTAAACGTAAAGGAAGAAATAGATTAAGAGAAATTTCTTTTTAAATATTTATAAATAAGCACTTGAATATATAGAAACTGACTTATTAATCACAGAATATAACCAGTATTGTGATTTAGATCAGAGATATGTGGACAGGTTCTTAAGAATTGTGGATAATAAATAATAGAATGTTGAAAAGTAAGCTAGAGTAAATAGAGCTAGTTTACTTTTTTATTTTTTGACAATTTGAAGTTAAATTTATATTTTTTCTCTTCGCATATTCTTAAATAATTGATATTGGCAGTAATGCTTCTCAGTGATATCATATAAGTATTAAGGTGTGCATTAAAACATTGGAGGAAATGAATATGTATGATATAGCTATAATAGGTGCAGGGGTAATTGGCTGTGGTATTGCAAGAGAATTATCTAGATATAATTTAAGAATCCTTTTATTAGAGAAAGAAAATGACGTAAGTCAAGGAGCATCAAAGGCTAATAGTGGTATTGTTCATGGTGGTTATGATGCTAAACACGGTACTAAAAAAGGCTATTTTTCAAGAAAAGGAAATAGAATGTATGAAAAGCTCAATAAAGAACTCAATTTTGGATACTTAGAATGCGGTAGCTTAGTACTTGCATTTGATGATGATGAAATAAAAACCTTATACAAAATAATGGAAAATGGCATTAAGAATGGTGTAGATGATTTAAAGATAATTGATAAGGATGAAATTTTAGAATTAGAACCTCACGTAAATAAAGATGTAAAAGGGGCCCTTTATTGTCCTACTGCAGGGATAACTAGTCCCTATGAATTGACTATTGCTTTTGCAGAAAATGCAATAGAAAATGGAGTAGAATTAAGATTAAAATCAGAAGTTATTTCTATAGATAAAAATGAAGATGCATTTAAGATAATTATTAATAAGATGGTTACAGGAAAAACTGAAGAAATAAAAGCAAAATACGTAATAAATTGTGCTGGTGCGTATAGTGATAAAATAGCAAATATGGTAGGTATTAATGATTTTTATATTATACCAAGAAGAGGTGAATATATTCTTCTTAATAAAAACCAAGGTCATTTTGCAAATAGCGTGCTTTTTCAAACACCTACTGAAAAAGGTAAAGGTATATTAGTTACTAGAACATATCATGGGAATTTGATGCTTGGACCAAATGCTGAAGAAATGCAGGACCCAACAGAAGTAGGAACAGACCTTGAAAATTTGAAATATATCGCAAAAACAGCGAGAAAAACAGTGAAGAATTTTGACTTGAAATACACACTAAGGTCCTTTGCAGGGATAAGAGTTACAAGTAGTGTACATGATTTTATAATAGGAGAAACAAAGATTAAAAACTTTATTAATGTGGCAGGAATAGAATCACCAGGTATAACTTCAAGTCCTGCAATTGCGAAATATGTTGCTGAAATAGTTAAAGAACTTGAAGAAAACTTAGAAGAAAATAAAGAATTCAATCCATATAGAAAAGCGATTATTGTAAATAAAGATGAAAATTTTGATGGCAAAATTGATCATGAAGAAAAAGATAAAAATATAATATGCAGATGTGAAAAAGTAACAGAAGAAGAAATAATCGATGCGATGAATAGAGGTATTCCAATAGATTCTCTAGATGCAATAAAGAGAAGAACAAGAGCAGGAATGGGACCTTGTCAAGGAAGTTTTTGTAGCAAGAGAGTTGCAGCAATTATAGCTAGAGAAAATAATATAAATATAGAAGATGTAACACTTAGAGGAAAAGGATCTTCTTCTTTACCAAATAGGGAAGATAGAATGTTTTGGAGAAAGATTGAAGAAAGATAAAAATAAAATTGTAAATTGTGGGTAGAGGATGATCATTATAAAAAAATGGATTAATGATAAGAAAGTAAAAGCAAAAGAACTAAAAAAGAATATTTATGTGCTTTTTTTAGCATATAAAAACCCTAAAACTCCTTGGTATGCAAAAGTATTTGCAGCAATTATAGTTTCATATGCACTAAGTCCTATAGATTTGATACCTGATTTCATACCTGTTTTGGGATTTTTAGATGATATAATTTTACTTCCAATAGGTATAACTATAGCAATAAAGCTTATACCAACAGAAGTAATTGATGAGTGCAAAGTAATACAAGAAAATGAGGATAATATTAAGAAAAAAGGATTGGTAGCGGGGGGAGTTATATTTTTATTCTGGGCAATTATTATTGGTTTGTTAGTTAAAAATTTTATCTAGAGCGTGTATAGATATTGTTTGAATATAGCCAAATGTATATATGGTTAAACCACAAAAAGTAAGTTGAACTAAAATCAGCAACAATATCTACCGCAGATTGATACGTTCTGACGCTATATATTGTTGCTGAAGTTCAACTAAATTACTTTTTGTGGCATAACCAATATATAAGTTTAAAACGACGGGTTAGTAACTGTCGTTTTTTTTTGCCATATTTTCGTCACATCGGAGAACTATTATTAAGGTAGTTAATAAAAAGTATTATTTAATAGTGATTTTGGCAAATAAGCTTATAAAGTATTAACTATAAAAAAGGAGATGGACTTTATGAAAAATAAATTCAAGAAAATTGGTGTAACAGTATTAATAATTGGAACTTTGATTACGGGAATAGTTCTGACAGGTTGTAAAAATAACCAGTTAGATGAGACTACTACAAATATTAGTAGTAATGAAGAAATGGATGTAAAAAGTGAAAATTCTAATGAAACAGAAAATTATGGGGCAAAAGGTGCTTCTACAACAGAAGATTATACCATTAAAGAGATGTTGCAATATGCTCTAGAGGATGAGCATTTGGCATACGCAGAATATGAACTGATTATTAATGAATTAGGAGCAGAAAGACCTTTTACTAATATTATTAAAGCAGAAGAAAAACATATAGAAGAAGTAGAAATATTATATGATGCCTATGATATGGAAATTCCAGAGGTAGATGCAAGTGAACATATAATATTACCAAATTCAATTGAAGAAGCACTCTATGCAGGAGTAGATGCAGAAATTGAAAATATAGCAATGTATGAAAAGTTTTTATCACAAGATATACCTGATGATATTAGAGAAGTTTTTGTAGCTTTGAAAGAAGCATCTGAATCACACTTAGCAGCATTTGAAGGCAGCAATGGACAAGGCGAAGGAGCAGGTCAATCAGGTGGCAATAGGGGCTCAAATTAAAGAGCTTTTTAAAACATAATTGCCGTCAATGAGGTTCTATTGGTATAATTATATTATGAATTTAATTAAAGATTCTTTACTTAAAGTGAAGAATCTTTAACTTTAGATAATAATAGATTTACTTATTTACCAATGGAATACATAATATAATTTACTGCGCAACTATAAACACTTAATTAAGAACTAAGAAGTGTGGATTATAAACTGTTAATCGTGCACTATGGATTTTGAACTAAGAACTTTAAACTGTGACCTGTGACCTGTTCACTAAGGAGGGGCTAATCATATGTATGGTATTAATATTTTACTTGTTGAAGACGACCACCGTATTAGAGAAATCGTTAAAAAATATTTAGAACATCAAGAATTTATAGTTTATGAAGCTGCAACTGGTACAGATGCTTTTGAACAATTAGAAGAAAGAGAATACCATTTGATTTTATTAGATGTTATGCTTCCTGATAAGGACGGATGGACTATTTTGAAGAAAATACGTGAGACTATAGATACACCAGTTATTATGTTAACGGCTAGAAGTGAGGAAGAGGATAAACTTTTTGGCTTTGAATTAGGAGCAGATGATTATGTAACAAAACCTTTTAGTAATAAATTATTACTAGCTAGGATTAAAGCAGTTTTGAAAAGAAATAAAGTAGCTTCTATTAGTAATGAAATAATAATCAATAGTATTAAAATAAATAAGGATCAGAGAGAAGTCTTTGTGGAGAATGAGAAGATTAAGGTAACTCCTATTGAATACAGTTTACTTCTATATTTTATAGATAATATAAATATTGCTTTATCAAGAACCCAGATTTTGAACTTTGTTTGGGGGTTTGATTATTTTGGAGATGAAAGAACTGTTGATACACATCTTAAAAGGCTTAGAAAAAAATTAGGAAATGAAAGTAAGTGTATAAAAACAGTTATTGGCTACGGATATAAAATGGTAAAGGAATAAGAGTGAATAACAAAATATGAGAATATTAAATTAAAAAAGTAAAATAGGATAAAAGTTAATTAGTATAGGATGGTGAAAAATGAAGAATAAATCAATTTCTTTTAAGATATTTATGGTGTTTTTAATGTTTACAATAGGGATATTTTTATTAATAGGAATATTTTCAAAGGTGTTTTTGCCTAAATACTATCTAAATAAAAAAATGGGGAGTATAAGCGAATATACAGATTATGTAAGAAATAATTATGAAGAATTGAATGAAGAAGAAATTGTTGAGGAGTTTAACGCTTTGAAAAACTCTGTGGGTGGAGATATTTATGTATTAGATGAAAATGGGACAATAAGAGGAGCTGGAAAATATAAAAATAGTGAGGATGCTCATTATGAAGCAGAAGGTGATTTTTTTGAAGCGCAATTCGTAAATAAAAAAGGAATTGAGATGTATACTTTTGGAGTAAATATTAATAATGAGTACCTTATATATGAAGTTTCTATACAATCATTGGAGGGCGCAGTAGATGTAATAATGGAGTTTCTACTTATAATGTTGATATTTTGTTTAGTTATAGCAGCTTTAGTCTCTTATTTTATATCAATTAATATTACAAAACCTATTAAGCAATTAAATGAATTAGCTAAGAAAATGAAAGATAAAAAAGTTCAAACACTCCAAATTTCACAAAGTAGAGATGAAATTGGTGAATTGAATCAATCTATAAATCTTTTATACGAAGAGCTATTATCAAATATTCAACAATTAGAAACAGAACTTAAAAAAGAAAGAACAGTAGAAAAAATGAAAAAGCAATTTCTTGCTCAAGCAACCCATGAACTTAAGACTCCACTTGCCGTAATTCAAGGGTATGCAGAATTGGTAAGTGATCATATTTATAGTAATGAAGAGGAAAGGGATCATTATATACAGAGTATTTATGATGAAACAGAAAATATGAATAAGCTAATTATGGATGTGCTAGAATATTCTAAAATGGAAAGTGGATTTTTCAGTATTCGTAAGGAAGAAGTTTTTGTAAATCCTTGGATTAATAATGTTGTAAAAACATTTAAAGATATTATAGAGAAAAAAGACATTATATTTACAGTTAATAATAAGGTGGGGGATTTATGCGTGTACATGGATGCTTTTAGAATGGAGCAGGTTGTGAAAAATCTACTATCTAATGCTATGGAATTTTCTGATAATGAAATTATTTTAAATGCCTATAATTTAAATGATGGACTTGTTATTGAGGTTATTAACACAGGTGAGAAAATTGATGAAGATGCGTTACCTTTTGTATTTGATAGTTTTTATAAGAAGAAGGGAAAGAAGAGCGGTACGGGGCTTGGACTTGCTATTGTCAAAGAAATTGTGAATATGCATGATGGAGTTTATAGAGTTGAGAATTTGGAGAATGGGGTTAAGTTTTCTGTGGCAATATAGGAGAAATAATTAATAATGCACAATGCAGTGCGTCCAGCTAAGCTGGACCATACTAACTGATGAAAGTTCAGTCGAGGTAATTGCCAAGAAG